>CAIMZP010000001.1 GCA_903846025.1 uncultured beta proteobacterium
GATCCGCGCACTCAATTTCAGAACTTTGCGCTTTTCTCTATGGGTGCTTATGGCTATGCCGCAGACAGCAAAGGCTACACCTATGGTGTTGTAGCCGAGTGGTATCAAGACGATTGGATTTTGAAGGCGGCAAGACTCGCGATGCCAACGATTCCAAATACAGCGCAGCTTGATTACAGCATGAGTCAAGACTATGGCAATCAAATTGAGTTAACTCATGAGCATGAGCTCTGGGGTAAGCCGGGCGTAGTAAGAGCTCTTTATTACCAACAGCATGCCTACATGGGCAACTACCAAAATGCGAACAATCAAGCTCAGCAGACTGGCGGCACTCCTGATGTGACTGGTGTCCGCAAAGCGGCGCAAAGTTCATGGGGCTATGGATTAAACATTGAGCAGGCCATTAATGATGATGTAGGTATCTTTGGTCGTTGGAGCTGGAATCCAGGCACAACTGAGGCACAGACAGTAGATATCAGTCGATCGCTATCAGGCGGAGTGAGCATCAAAGGCTCTAGTTGGTCGCGACCAAAAGATACGGTGGGTATAGGTTATGCGGTCAATGGAATCTCTTCGTCACAAATTAGTTATTTACAGCAAGGTGGTATGGCGGCATTTATCGGAGATGGCGCGCTTAGCTATAAGAAAGAGCAAATATTGGAAACTTTTTATAGCGCAAAAGTGTATAAAGAGTTATTCATTTCAGCTGACTATCAACGCATTGCTAATCCCGCCTACAACTCTGCCCGAGGTCCAGTAAACTTCTTTGGCTTAAGAGCACATATAGAAATGTAATGAATTGATGGGTTTAAGCCTATCAATCGAGGGGCTCTTATTGGCTGATTTGAGACTTTGGGCCAGCTTCACGCGTTAGGCAGCTGCCGACCCATAAGAGACGTTAACTCGTTTCATCTTCCAATGGGGATGCCAATCCTGTGGGACGGTGCATGGTAGTTGTGATGAGGCTGAGATGTGAGTTTTATTGCTGATTATTTTGTGAGAATAACAATTGCTCCTGTTGGCGATGGGTCCAAGGGACCATTCACAGTGCCCTCTAAATGCATGATCACGCCATTCTCATTTTGCAAAGTTGATTGACCACCAGTAATAGGCATAATGCTTCCCCCAGTCTTGACATATGTCCCAGCAAACTTGGCTAGATCAGCCAAGCCATAGACTTCACCTTTAGCAACTAAATGTGAAGCCCCAATATTATTAGCCCCAATTGTCAAACCGCTCACATTAAATGGGTATTGCTTTCCTCGGAATGTCAAAACACCGCCAGAAGACTCAGCCTGTTGTCCGTAGGTCAAAACAACCACCTTTAAATTAACCGTGACCGTGCCAGAGGGGGTCTTAGATGCATCAGCGGCATATGCAAAGACACCCCATATAAAGAGAGTCATTGCTAAAAGCGTCTTTCTAAAAAAGTTCATCGAAATTCTCCGTCATTTAAGAATCACTAGCGTTGCCGTGGCTCGAGCACCCCATCCAGAAGGTCCGCCAGACGTGTTACTAATGTAATACATTGGACCACCAGCAAATGAAATCGGCACACCATCAAATAGTGATAATTTAGAAACACCAAGATACAGTGGATTGGTAGTGCGATGGGCGTCATAGTTATAGAGCGCTTCCATGTTGGCCGTCAATGTCCAAGCAGTTTTCGTGGTGTAGGCTACAAAAGGTTGTCCATACACATTGTTTTGCGTACCAAAAGCTGGATTGCCACCCATATTCCATGATTGATACCCTAGCAAACCATAGGTCCAAGGACCCGCACGATTTAGCACAACAGCAGTAACGCCTGCACCAGTTTGCTGGGAACCAAAGTGTCCACTGTTACCAGAAGGAGATTGAGCATAGGGACCGATGCCCCAAATCCAAGAAGAGTTGGTATTGGGGGCGTAAAAAGATTCAATGGTGACGCTTGCAATACCATAACCAGAATAAGGCTGGCCTGTAGCGCCCTGAACGCTCACTTCACGCACACCTGCCACGATCGGACGAACAACCAAAATATCACCACCGCCTAAATTAAATGGAGCCACCGGTTGGAACAACAAGGTTTGCTCTGATCCACCCTGATTTTTGCCGACCCCACGACTGAATTGATACTGCAAAGGCACAGAAATCATATTGGCAATTGGATTGGCTAGTTTCTTAGCAATAGCCTCTTTATCAAGCAACTCGCTTGCTGGCTCAGCATTTGGTGCGACTTGTTGAGCAAAAGCACCGCCAGTAAAGCTTAGCGCCATAAAAATAGAAAAACTATATCGAATAAAGATTTTCATAAAGCCCTCGTTACTAAGAATGGGTAAAGCATAAAACGATTACCGCCGCATAAAGTTCTGCACTAATTAGAAAAGATCTCTTTACCATTCTTAATC
>CAIMZP010000002.1 GCA_903846025.1 uncultured beta proteobacterium
GGTTGGGGTATAGCTGGGTTTTGCCCAGGTCCAGCCATTGTCTCTCTTGGGTCTGGACATCTAAAGGCCTTAGCTTTTGTGATTTCAATGCTGGTGGGGATGGCTTTTTGCCAACGTTTCTTTACTGGTCAAAAGAAGCCTGCCTGAATTAAAATCACACGAGTGCTTTTTTTACCTATTTATAATTTTTAGAGGATGAGATGAACCCCCCTATTTTCCGTCACAGCGATCACTTTGGCACCCTTGGTCAGATAGATCCAATGCACTTAGCCACCATTGCAGAGCAGGGATATCTGAGCGTTATTAATAACCGCCCTGATTTTGAAGGTGGACCAGATCAACCTACTAACTCAGAAATTCAAGCTCAGGCTGAAAAATTGGGGCTTCATTACGCTTATTTACCCGTTGCTTCAGGTTCAATTACTCCTGAACAAGTTGCAGAGATGGCCCGTCTATTAAAGACGATGCCTAGCCCTATTTTGGCATTTTGTCGATCAGGTACACGATCTAGTAATTTATATCAAATGGCCTTACGGGCTAATTAATTTTTATAGCTGGGCTTCATTATGCGCATTGAAATTCCAGAGGAAAAAAAGTTGGTGCATCAAATGCTGATGCCGATTCGCTGGGGTGACATGGATGCCTTTGGCCATGTAAACAATACCGTTTATTTTCGTTACATGGAGCAAGCTCGCGTTGAGTGGATTACATCTCTTGGTTACGACGTGGCTCCTGGTGATGCATCTATGCTCATGATCAATGGCTTTTGTAATTTTTACCAACAAGTTTCCTACCCCGGGGAGCTGATTCTCAAAACATTTATTGGTGCGATTGGAAGATCAAGCATTGACCTCTTTACCTCTATGTCACTGACTACTGCGCCCGATGTGATTGCGGCAAGCGGTGGTGCTACGATGGTTTGGGTTGACCTTAAAACTAACAAATCTGCACCTTGGCCTCAGCATGTACTTGATCACCTGCGTTAGGAATATTTTTGCAACTTAGTAATCCGTATATTCTCAACATAGAAAATCTTGCCAGTGCTTTGGAACAGTTCGATATGGTTATTGATGTGCGCTCGCCATCGGAGTTCGCCTTAGACCATATACCCGGTGCTGTGAATTTCCCCGTCCTTAATAACGAAGAGCGAATCGAAATTGGAACCCTCTACAAACAGGTCTCTCCTTTTGCTGCTAAGAAATTAGGCGCTGCCTTAGTCTCTAGAAATATAGCCAATCATCTTGAACATTCTTTGTTAGACTTTCCTAGAGAGTGGCGTCCCTTAATTTATTGCTGGCGCGGAGGCGAGCGAAGTGGGGCGTTTACCCATATCTTGAATCGCATTGGCTGGAAAGCGATGCAGCTGGAAAGTGGCTATCAAGGTTTTAGACGTATCGTAATCGATGACTTGAATCAAGCCGCTAAAGATTTTTCATTTCAGGTTGTTTGCGGTATGACGGGCAGTGGCAAGACTCGTATCTTGCAAGAACTCAAAACGCTGGGTGCACAAGTATTGGATTTAGAGGCTCTGGCTATGCATAGGGGCTCGGTCTTGGGTAATGAGCCCAATATTGATCAGCCATCACAAAAGGGTTTTGAGACTCAGCTATGGAATGCTTTCAATTCTCTGGATAAATCTCGGATTGTATTTGTAGAGTCCGAAAGCAAGAAGGTTGGCGGAGTACATATTCCTGATCCAGTTATGGAGAAAATTCGTATTGGTCAATGTATTGAATTGCGCTCCAGTACGCACACCCGAATGTCATGGCTATTGCGTGAGTACCACCACTTTTTATCTGATACTGAAAGTTTTAAACACAAATTAAGTTTGTTAACTTCCCGTTACGGTAAGGTTCAAATTGAGAAATGGAATGTCGCAATTGACGAAGGAAACTTTGATAGTCTGGTAGAGGAGTTGTTAGTCATGCACTATGACCCCGCCTACCAAACTTCAATTATGCGCAACTTCTCAAAATATGACGCAGAGAACTTTATTCAACTGGCAAGCGATAGCGATGAAGCCTTTATGACTGCAGCACAAGATCTGCTCACAAAACTGAACTCTTAACTAAAAGCCTGAATACCCGTTTGCGCTCGACCTAGTATGAGGGCATGGATATCATGTGTTCCTTCGTAGGTGTTCACTACCTCGAGATTAAGCATATGGCGTACTACTCCATATTCATCAGAAATACCGTTGCCACCATGCATATCTCTCGCCATGCGAGCAATATCTAAAGACTTACCGCAAGAATTGCGCTTCATGATGGAAGTAATTTCTGGAGAGGCAATTCCTTCATCTTTCATGCGACCTAGACGTAAGCAGCCTTGTAATGCAAGACTAATTTCAGTTTGCATATCAGCTAATTTCTTTTGGATAAGTTGATTTGCTGCAAGAGGTCGGCCAAATTGCTGGCGGTCCATAGTGTATTGACGTGCAGCATGCCAGCACCACTCAGCTGCACCCAATGCTCCCCAAGCAATTCCGTAGCGGGCGGAGTTAAGGCAAGTAAAGGGCCCCTTAAGACCGGTAATCTCTGGAAATTCATTTTCCCCCGGGACAAATACGTCATCCATTACGATTTCTCCAGTAATGGAAGCTCTTAAACCCATCTTGCCGCTAATTTTAGGCGCACTTAAACCCTTCATTCCTTTTTCAAGAATGAAGCCTCTTATCAGCCCCTCGTCATTCTTGGCCCACACCACAAATACATCGGCGATTGGGGAGTTTGATATCCACATCTTGGACCCTGTTAGCGAAAATCCGCCTGGGACTTTTTTTGCCCGAGTAATCATGCCGCTAGCGTCAGATCCATAATTGGGTTCGGTCAAACCAAAACATCCAATCCATTCTCCGCTAGCCAATTTGGGGAGATATTTTTGTTTTTGAGCTTCAGTACCAAATTCATTAATTGGAACCATCACCAATGAAGATTGCACACTCATCATGGACCGATACCCAGAGTCGACCCTCTCAATTTCTCGAGCAATCAGTCCATAAGATACGTAATTTAGGTTAGCGCCACCATATTGTTCTGGAATTGTGATGCCCAATAAACCCAATTCACCCATTTCTCGAAAGATAGTTGGGTCAGTAATTTCATTGCGGAAGGCATCCAGAATTCTAGGCATCAAGCGGCCTTGAGCATAATGAGCTGCAGCGTCCCGAATCATGCGCTCATCTTCACTTAATTGGGTATCTAGGAGGAGAGGGTCTTCCCACTGAAAACTGGTTTTACTCATGGCGTGCTCAGGTTAGGTTGCTTGCTTTAAATGGCATTTCTGTGCTCTTTTAGAAATCCCTATATTCTTGCTTCCATTATCCATTTTTTCAACGATTAGCCTAGCCAGCCATTACAAAGCCATGCAAGAATCCCGACGCCAACACCGCTATTACGACCTCATCTTGGCCGCCTTTGTAGTTGTTTTATTGTGCTCTAACTTTATTGGGGCTGGAAAAGCAGCTATCGTAGATTTACCCTACTTGGGCACCGTTGTCTTTGGTGGCGGGATCCTTTTTTTCCCTATTTCCTATTTTTTTGGCGATATTCTGACAGAGGTCTATGGCTACGCCTATGATCGAAGGGCTGTTTGGACTGGTTTTGCCGCCCTAACTTTTGCTGCAATCATGGCGCAAATTGTAATTACCTTACCTGTTGCTCCAGGAGTCTATATGGCCAATTATCAACAAGGAATGGAGACTGTATTTGGTAACTCCTGGCGTATTGCTATAGCCTCAATGCTTGCTTTTTGGTGTGGCAGTTTTACCAATAGCTATGTTTTGGCAAAGATGAAGATATGGTCTCAGGGACGTCATCTTTGGATGAGGGTCATTGGATCAACCGCAGTTGGTGAGCTTGTCGACTCGTCTTTATTTTATATGCTGGCCTTTTATGGTCTTTGGGATACTCAGGAAATCCTTTCGGTTGCCTGTATTCAGTACATTCTTAAAACTTCTTGGGAGGTTTTGGCGACACCTTTAACCTACTGGGTAGTGCGTTTCCTCAAACTCAAGGAAAACGAAGACTACTACGATATTCATACCAATTTCACTCCTTTTAGGGTGAAAGTCTAATTTCAGGCAATTACCCTCTGAAACCGTTAAAATAACGGTCTTTGATGCAAAACTGCATCATCCCCATTGAATTTGAATCCCAGAAAGTAAGAGCTCATCCGTGCTGTCCGCATCTAATATCACCATGCAATTCGGGGCAAAACCCCTGTTCGAAAATATTTCCGTTAAGTTTGGCGGCGGAAACCGTTACGGCCTGATTGGCGCGAACGGCTGTGGCAAGTCTACATTCATGAAAATCCTTGGGGGCGAATTAGAGCCTACTAGCGGTAATGTGAGCCTAGATCCTGGCATTCGTTTGGGTAAATTGCGC
Source organism: uncultured beta proteobacterium (assembly GCA_903846025.1). Taxonomy (GTDB): domain Bacteria; phylum Pseudomonadota; class Gammaproteobacteria; order Burkholderiales; family Burkholderiaceae; genus Polynucleobacter. The sequence continues at coordinate 4,386 of CAIMZP010000002.1, forward strand.
CAGGATCAGTTCGCTTATGAAGATCAACGTGTGCTAGATGTAGTCATGATGGGTCATGAAGAAATGTGGAAAGCAGCTGCAGAACGCGATGCTATTTACGCTAATCCAGACGCTACTGATGATGATTACATGAAGGCTGCAGAGCTTGAAGGCAAATATGCTGAGTACGGCGGCTATACCGCGGAAGCTAAGGCTGGTGAATTATTGTTAGGTATTGGCATTCCCATTGAGCAACATGATGGGCCAATGGCCAATGTTGCCCCCGGCTGGAAATTACGCGTATTGCTTGCCCAAGCACTGTTCTCCGATCCAGATGTTCTTTTGCTGGATGAGCCAACCAACAACTTAGATATTCACTCCATTCATTGGCTTGAAGATGTTTTGAATCAGATCAAAAGCACTATCGTCATTATTTCTCATGATCGTCACTTCTTAAATCAAGTGTGTACGCATATGGCTGACATGGATTTTGGAACACTTAAAGTTTATCCAGGAAATTATGACTCTTACATGTTGGCATCTGTTCAGGCGAGGGCGCAACAACTGACTTCGAATGTAAAAGCCAAAGAAAAGATCGCTGAATTACAAGCTTTCGTCGCTCGTTTTTCTGCGAATGCTTCTAAAGCCCGTCAGGCCACATCTCGTCAACGCCAATTAGAAAAAATTGAGATTACCGAGATTAAGCCTTCTTCACGTCAAAACCCCTTTATTCGTTTTGATTCTGAGAAAAAACTGCATAACATGGCCGTAGAGTGCAATGGCCTAACAAAATCTTACGATCGTCCTATTTTCAAGAACTTCAAGATTGCTATTCGCGCAGGTGAAAAAGTGGCCATCATTGGTCAAAATGGCGCCGGTAAAACCACTTTACTGAAAACCATTTTGAGTAAACGCTTCGGTGGTATTCAAGCAGACAGTGGCGATGTGAAGTGGGCTGAAAATGCCAATGTTGGTGTAATGCCTCAAGATAACACTGAGCTATTCGCCAAAGATATTACGGTAATGGACTGGATGAACGAGTGGCGCAATACTGGTGATGACGATCAAGTGATTCGTGGCACATTGGGCCGATTGCTATTCTCTGGTGATGATATTGGTAAGTCAGTCAAAATCCTTTCGGGCGGAGAGAAGGGTCGCATGATTTGGGGCAAGTTAATGCTTCAAAAATACAATGTGCTAGCGATGGATGAGCCAACCAACCATATGGA
>CAIMZP010000003.1 GCA_903846025.1 uncultured beta proteobacterium
ATAACAAAAGGAGAGACCATGGGACTTACCGTGGGGAGTAATCAAGATACCTTCAATTACAAGGTCGTCAGCCAATTTGCTATTGTTACGGTGCTTTGGGGAATTGTGGGCATGCTGGTGGGGGTTATCCTCGCAGCGCAGCTCATTTGGCCTGAAATTACCTTCAATATTCCTTGGTTAAGCTATGGTCGCTTACGTCCTTTACATACTAATGCGGTAATTTTTGCATTTGGTGGTTCGGCGCTATTCGCAACCTCTTATTACATTGTGCAGCGCACCTGTCAGGCACGGCTCTTTTGCGACAAATTAGCAGCGTTCACTTTTTGGGGTTGGCAGGCAGTCATTGTTTTAGCTGCGGTGACATTGCCCTTAGGCATTTCAACTTCTAAGGAATACGCAGAGCTTGAGTGGCCAATCGATATCTTGATTACTATCGTTTGGGTAGCGTATGCCGTGGTGTTCTTCGGCACCATAATGAAACGAAAAACAAAACATATTTATGTTTCCAATTGGTTCTTCGGCGCTTATATTTTGACAATTGCCATTCTCCATATTTTTAATAATTTGGAAATGCCGGCCAGTTTGTGGAAATCCTACTCTGCTTATGCAGGTGTTCAAGATGCGATGGTTCAGTGGTGGTACGGACATAATGCAGTGGGCTTCTTCTTGACCACTAGCTTCTTGGGAATGATGTATTACTTCATTCCAAAACAAGCGGAGCGCCCCATTTACTCCTATCGTTTATCCATCGTCCACTTTTGGGCTTTGAACTTTACGTATATGTGGGCGGGTCCTCATCACCTGCAACATACTTCCTTGCCTGATTGGACTCAGTCTTTGGGGATGGTCTTCTCATTGATTTTGTTGGCTCCATCATGGGGTGGCATGATCAACGGCATTATGACTTTATCGGGTGCTTGGCATAAGTTGCGTCGCGACCCAATCCTAAAATTCTTGGTAGTGGCTTTGTCTTTCTACGGTATGTCTACCTTCGAAGGCTCCATGATGTCTATTAAGACGGTGAATAGCTTGTCGCATTACACGGATTGGACTATTGGCCATGTTCACTCGGGGGCTCTTGGTTGGGTTGCCATGATTACCATCGGCTCCTTGTACTATCTCATTCCCCGCTTGGTTGGGCAGCGTGATATGTACAGCACTAGATTAATAGAAGTGCATTTTTGGATTGCAACTATTGGCGTGGTGATTTATATCGCTGCAATGTGGATTGCTGGAGTAATGCAAGGTTTAATGTGGAGGGCTTTCGAGCCAGACGGCACCTTAACATATAGTTTTGTTGAATCTGTCAAAGCAACTTATCCTTTCTATGTGATTCGTTTGTTGGGTGGACTGTGCTACTTGAGTGGCATGTTGTTGATGGCTTTCAATGTATACAAGACAGTCATTGGCAAAAAATTCATTGATGCCGCAATCCCACAAACATCTATAGCCGCTCACTAAGGAGAAGAAAATGTCGAATGAAAATAAATTCTTTTCCCATGGAACAATTGAGAAGAATGTTGGTTGGTTAATTATTCTGACGATCGTAGTAGTTTCCATCGCAGGTCTAGTACAAATCGTCCCTTTGTTTTTTCAACACACAACTACGGAACCTAGTCCGGGCGTAGTGCCTTACACCGCCTTGCGCTTAGCTGGGCGTGACATCTATCAACGCGAGGGTTGTGTAGGCTGTCATTCGCAGCAGATTCGCACCCTTCGCTCTGAAGTTGAGCGCTACGGTCCTTACTCATTAGCTGGTGAGTCTGTATATGATCATCCATTTTTGTGGGGTAGCAAGCGTACCGGACCCGATTTAGCTAGGGTTGGTGGGCGCTATTCTGATGCATGGCATCAGATCCACTTAAACAATCCGCGTGATGTTGTGCCCGAGTCAAATATGCCTGCATATCCTTGGTTGCTAAAAAATGCTGCTGACTCTTCTTCGATTCAGTCTCATATGGTTGCCATGCGTCGTCTAGGCGTGCCTTATACCGATGAAGATATCGCCAATGCACCCAAAGAGTTAGAGGGTAAAACTGAATTAGATGCATTAATTGCTTATCTTCAAGGCCTAGGTATTTCACGTCGGTATATCACCGTTGACGAAGTCGTGGTGAAGTAATTTCCGAGATTATTAATTAACACTATATAAAGCAAATGGAACAGATCACACCTTATCTCTCTGCATTTTCAACAGTTATTGGCATCATTTTTTTTGTTGGAATTATTTGGTGGGCTTGGTCTCCTAAACGGCGTTCAGCTAATAAGGAGTCGGCTGAACTTCCATTTGATCTTCCAGATGAATTTAGTAAGGACAAATCATGAGTGACTTTTTTAGTAGTGGGTGGAGTAACTACATCGCACTTGTTTCATTGGTTGGTATTTTTTGGTGTATCTGGCTATTATTTTCCGTTCGCAAGGTCAAGGCTATCCTGAAACCCGATGGCGAAGTGTCGGACACGGGCCATGTTTGGGATGGTGATCTGCGCGAATTAAATAATCCGCTACCTCGTTGGTGGATGTGGATGTTCTTACTCTCATGCCTCTTTGCTTTGGTATACCTAGCCCTCTATCCAGGCTTAGGTTCCTATCCTGGGTTATTGGGTTACACCACGGATGGCGCTCTGATGAAGTCTATGACGACTGCAAATGATGAGTTAAAACCTGTTTACGCTAAATACGTCACGATGGATGTTGTGCAGGTAGCAGCAGATCCTAAGGCTCGGGAAATGGGACAACGATTGTTCTTGAATTCTTGCGCGCAGTGCCATGGTTCAGATGCCGGCGGGTCAAAAGGTTTTCCTAATTTAGCGGATAAAGATTGGCTCTATGGTGGCTCACCAGAGAATATCAAGGCTACTATTACCTATGGTCGTGGCGGTGTGATGCCTCCATTTCCGCAGTTAGATAGCAAGCAAATTGTGGACGTCGCTAATTATGTACGTAGCCTTTCAGGTTTGCCTGTTGATGACTTGAAGGCTACTCGTGGTGCTGAAGTATTTAAGGCCAACTGCGTAGCGTGTCATGGACCTGATGCCAAGGGAAATATCGCTATTGGTTCGCCTAATCTAACAGATAAAACTTGGTTATACGGTAGTTCAGAAGCCACAATTATTGAGACTGTGACTAAAGGGCGTATGGCAATGATGCCAGCTCAAGACAAGGTATTAAGTCCTGAAAAAATTCACCTTTTAACTGCATATGTTTGGGGTTTATCTAACAATAAACAAGCGTCAGAGGCGCAGTAAGTGGCATCAGATCGTTCGCCGGTTGGGAAACCCATTCCGATTGAAGTAATAGAGGCATCTCTGTATGAGGTCCGGCGAAAGATTTATCCCCGCTCCGTAAGTGGCCTTTTTGCACAATGGCGTTTAGTCCTTGTTATCGCAACACAACTCCTTTTTTATGGACTTCCTTGGGTTAGTTGGAATGGTCGTCAAGCCATTCTTTTTGATTTAATTCAACGCAAGTTTTATATTTTTGGCCTGGTCTTGTGGCCTCAGGATGTTATCTACCTCACACTCCTTTTAATTCTCTCTGCATTAGCGCTATTCCTATTCACCGCTATTGCTGGCCGATTATTTTGTGGTTATGCCTGTCCGCAGACGGTCTATACAGAAATATTTATGTGGATCGAGCGCAAGGTTGAAGGTGATCGCTTTGCGCGTATTCGCTTAGATGGTGAAGAGTGGCCTTGGGGTCTTCGTAAATGGCGCATCAAGATTACGAAGCATTTCCTTTGGTTGTTAATCGCTTTTTGGACTGGTTTTACTTTTATTGGTTACTTCACGCCTATTGAAACCTTAGGCGCTGCCACTATCCACTTAGCTTTAGGCCCTTGGCAAACTTTCTGGCTTTGCTTTTATGCTTTTGCAACCTGGGGAAATGCTGGCTTCATGCGCGAACAGGTGTGTAAATACATGTGCCCTTATGCGCGTTTTCAGAGCGTGATGGTAGATAAAGATACCTTTTTAGTAACGTACGATAAAGTTAGAGGCGAGCCTAGGGGGAGTCGTAGCAAATCCGCCGATCATGCAAATTTGGGTTTAGGTGACTGTGTCGATTGCAGTATTTGTGTTCAGGTTTGTCCAACCGGTATTGATATTCGTGATGGCTTGCAATACATGTGCATTGGTTGTGGCGCATGTATTGATGCCTGTGACCAAGTGATGGAGAAGGTTAATTATCCAAAGGGCTTGATTAGATACACCACTGAAAGAGCAATTGAGGATAAAGAATCTAATCAAAGTGCGATTCGTCATATTCTGCGTCCCCGAGTTCTCATTTATATCGTCTTTATTACGGTCCTTACATCGGCGTTCTTGGTTTCCTTGGCGACTAGGAATCCCTTGCGCGTTGACGTCATGCGTGACCGTGGCGCTTTAGCGCGCGAGGTGGATGGAGTACGTATCGAAAATATTTATCGAATCCAGATCATGAATGCCTCCGAAAACACTATGAAGGTACGTTTAAAGGCTTCTGGATTGGCGGATTTGAGAATCCTAAATTCTCAAGGTAGGGAAGTTGAGGAAATTCAAGTGGCCCCTGCAAGCAATCAGTTGATGCCAATTAAAGTAAGTACTAATATTGGTGAAAATGAATCGGGAAATTATCCAATTCAGTTTGATATATCCGCAAAAGAGATGTCGGGCAATCAATCAATTATTCGTACGCGTGAAGAGAAATCAAGTTTTATTATTCCTCGCTAGACTTTTTAGCAATAGAGAGAAAGGATGAATATGTCAGAAGAAAAATCCCTCAAGCCTTGGTTTAAACAGATGTGGCCATGGCTATTAATTAGTGGCCCTGCGGTAGCAATTATTGGTTGTGCCATTACTATTTGGTTGGCTGTCTACATGTATACGGATACTCCATTACATGGGGACGTGGTACAGCACGGTCTTAAAGTAGAACAAGTCTCCAAATGAAATACCGACTATTAATCTGGATTTTGTGGCCTTCTTTTTTGGTGGCCTCGATGGCTGAAGGCCTCTTATTTAGCATGATTCAACCTGATGAACTCATGTTCTTTGGGCATCATCCAGATATCTCTAGTGAGGGTATTTACACTATTGGTTTCTTTATTATCTGGAGTTTTTGCGCATTCTCAAGCGCTCTTACTGCCTACATACTGCCGGGAATCGATGCGGGATCCGATACAGACTCGGATCACAGCCTCATTTAGTCACCTAAATGGTTGCTAAGGGCGGGCTTTACTTTGGCGATCTGGGTTGGGGGCTCCTGAGAGTTCGTAGAGGCCATCCATATCGATAAGTTTAATGTGACGTTGTTTAATTTGGATAAGGCCTGATTCAGCAAAACGAGAAAGCATGCGGCTGACAGTTTCAATCTGAATTCCTAAATAACTTCCGATCTCTACGCGGCTCATTCGTAAGTCAAACTCATTATTAATATAACCACGAGCGGCTAGACGTTGAGATAAGTTCAGCAAGAAGGTGGCTAAACGCTCTTCTGCGCGCATGGTGCCCAGGGAGAGTAGGTGACGTTGGTCTTGAGTGAGCTCTCTACTGAGAATGCGATGAAATTGGTGCTGCAGTACTGGAATTTGACGGGCAAGGTCTTCGAAGGCTTCATAGCGAATAATGCACACCTCACTCTCTTCGAGAGCAATTGCATCTGACTGATAGCGCCCATCACCGATACCATCTAAACCGAGAATTTCTCCGGGCAGATGAAAGCCAATAACTTGCTGACGACCATCTTGGAGGCAGTACTCTGTTTTTAAGGTACCAAAGCGAACGCTGTAGACTGAGCTTAAGGGATCTCCGTGGCGATAAAGATTTTCCCCTTTTTGAAGATGAACGCGCTCTTTTACTAAGGCGTCAACTTTGGCAACATCAATAGAGTTCAGGCCTACTGGAAGGCAAAATTGGCCTAGTACGCATACTGAGCATTTGTTATTAGGAGAGTCGGAGCTGGCGTAGTTCATATAAGGACTAATTATGGGACAAGTTTATGCTATTAGGGTTATGGTGTATTCATTTATTAAACAAATTACACAGGGTAGTAGATGCTAACCTCCAGCCTTTTAATTGCCGTATTTTTAGGCGCTCTAGTGAGTGGCTGGCACTGTGCGTTGATGTGCGGGGGAATTGCTGCAGCAATTGAGCGTCCCAACATCGCCCGAGAAACGGTATTTTCTCCTCTACAGAGTAAATCCCAGCTTTTTTACTCCCAGTTAATCATGCACCTAGGCCGTCTAACAACCTATGTTTTACTTGGTTCTCTGGCCGCATGGGTAGGGATAGTGGTCTGGCAGCAAAATCTGCTTCCTATTCAACGTCCTTTGTTTGCGTTTACCTCTCTTATTTTGATACTCATGGGTATTCGCTTGCTTCGGCAGGAGGCTGGTAAGTCTTTGTTCATGGGAAAGTGGATTGGATCCAAAATTGCTTCCTATTGGGCTAAACATGTTGGTCATTATGCGAGTAGTTCAAGTCGCTGGTTTAGTGGGATGTTATGGGGGTTAGTTCCCTGTGGATTGGTCTATAGCGTGTTGCCTTTGGCTTTCTTGTCGGGGGATATTTGGACTGGAGCAGCTCTGATGCTGGCATTTGGATTGGGAACTTTGCCCAACCTTTTATTAATTTCTAAATTTTCAGCTGTGTTAACTCAGTTTGGTCAATATATCTGGGTGCGCTACGTAGCTGCTAGTTTGATGTTTATTGCTGGAATATGGGGTTTATATCGCGCTTGGTATTTACCGGAAGCTTTATTGAAAGGCGGCTTTTGCCTGACCTTATAACAAACGTTCTTTAAGATGCAGTTATGGCAGTTGCAATGCCTTAATGGGGATCTAGATAAAAGGAGCTGTTGGGTCGCGGCTCAAATAGATAGCTAGGTTTTTTGGCTGTGGTTATGATCCAAAAATAATCCGTTTCACACTCTATATCTTGCACATGCGTGCCGAATCCTGAATTTCATCCATGCTGGATCAGTCGATATATAACCTTATCAAACCTCATATCAAGACCTCGCTAGGTAATTTCGCTCTATTTTTTAGATAGTTGAGGCCCTCCAAAAAAGAGGTCGTAATCAATTCGGGAGGCGTCAATTTACTCACTAATTTCATAATATGAGAGGCCTCAGATGAGATAAATATATGCAGTGAATGCAAAGAGTAAGCGTGCCTGCAATGATGATAAAAAACCTGCCTCGGACATAAGTTTATTAGTAGTCACAACAGTTTTCGCTAATATAAACGCTACTTTCCCTATTATTGGATCTGCGAGGACATCTTTGAGAAAGTGCTTGGTGGGATAACCCACGGAGAAGTTAGATATTTTTGGGCTAAAAAAAGAGGCAATGATGAAAATAAAGTATTACTCAGTTCATTCGAATATTTATCCAGTAGGCAATTCCACTGCAGATGGCGGTGACAAAACTACCCCAAACAATATCAATAAAAGCTAAGCGCATCGGAAAGCTCCTGACGACCGCTAGATTGGTAAGGTCATAAGTCATGTAGCAGAATAGGCCAAATAGCGCGCCATATTGGATCGCATCAATCCAGGATTGTTTAGCGAGGGCGGGGAGGATAACAAAAATACTCACACCAAGAGCATATAAAAGGTAAAAACACAGGCCCGCTATTAATTTTGGTTCGCTTGCCATGAGGGAACCCATTTCATTGCGATAGAGGTTTTTTGCAATGCCAAGTAGCCAAACTAAGTCAATAATAAGCAGAGGGATGAGGAATGCAATGTAAGCCACAAGATACTTAAACATTTCAATTCTCCTTAGAACTTTTAAAGGCATATGTTAAGCATTATGATGTAATAGTAAAGGGTTTTTTTCAATTAAAGGAGGTAGGAATGTTCAAGCATTTATTAGTTCCAGTAGATGGCTCAGATGTGAGTAAAAAATCACTAAAGAAAGTTGCTGAATTAGCTAAGGCTGATGGTGCCGCCATAACCTTGGTATACATATCCGACCCGATGCCGCCTATGATTTACTCAGATAGCACTATGGGCTATGGGATTACCCAAAAAGACCATAAGAAGGTTTGTGATGCATATGCTGCAGACGTCTTTAAAAAAGCTGCTACTCAGTTAGGCTCTGAAATTAAGGCTAAAACTTTACATATTTCCCATTCCAATCTCTCTGAGGGAATTTTAGACGGCGCCAAAAAATCCAAAGCAGATGTGATTGTGATGGCTTCGCATAAGCGCACTGGGATCAAAAGTGTTTTGCTAGGTAGCGAAACGCATGAGGTTATTGTTCACTCAAAATTGCCTGTATTAGTGCTTGGCTAAATTACCATTAGCAGAAACAATATAGGGCCCTTTTGAGGGCCCTATCTATTTATTGAAGCGTGTCTTTAGTTTCTAATAGGGCTTCCCAATAACAGCATTTCCCTCGTCAGTAAACCGCTTTCGTTATCACGCATAGACCATAGGTCTAATTGCATGCGAGATGCATAGGGATCGACATAGACCCCATCTTTTCTTAACTCAAAATGGAGGTGAGGCCCAGTTGATCTTCCGGTAATTCCAACATTACCAATTTCAAAACCTCGTCGTACTTCATTTCCAAGCTCAAGCTCAACGTTGTAGCTACTCAGGTGAGCGTAATAGGTATGGTAGTTTCCTGGATGCTCCAAGATAATCAGGTTACCAAATGCCCCACTAAAGCCAATGTGGACTACTTTGCCACTCGCTACGCTAAATATGGGTGTACCAATAGGCGCTGCATAGTCGATGCCCATGTGGGTACGATATTTTTGCTTACTAGTGGCTAGCGCGGTAGAGGGCCCGGCCCCTTTTTTGGTATCCGTACGCTTGCTTGGTGCTGATGCTCGGACACTCCCAACGCCGCGAGAGATACGTCGGTAACTTAAGGGGTTGGTCCAAAAAGCGCGCTCAATAGCCTCTCCCGTACCCGTGAAAAATGCGCCCGGAATATCGCCTCGCTCAACCCAAAAAGCGCTTGAGAATATTTCTTGTGTAGCAGGATCAATTATTTCAACCGCCCAAATTTGCGCCCAGCGCTCCTTATCTCCAAAATCGACAATGATGCGTACAACGCTATTAGTATTTTCAAGGGCGGTATTGTCTTCAGGATAAATCTGTTTAATAAGCGTGTTTA
>CAIMZP010000004.1 GCA_903846025.1 uncultured beta proteobacterium
ACTACTACAACCATGATCGAATCAAACAAAAACTAAAGGGATTAAGCCCGGTAAATTACCGAACTCAATCCCTCGTGCTAACCTAGTTAAACTGTCCAACTTTTAGGGGTCAGTTCATTTTTTGGCAGCCTTTTGCATTGTTAGCGTTAGAACTACCTATCCGGCTTTTGCCTTCAGATACTTAGCGCGCATTGGGCGAAGAACAAAGAAAGCAAGAATAGCCGCGGTTGCATCCAAGACAATCATGATGGCAAATACCGGCATCCAACTATCAGTTACACCATGAATATAGGCTGCAATAGGTCCACCAATAATTGAACCTACACCTTGAGCCATATACAAGAAGCCATAATTTGTGGTGGCATGCTTCTGCCCAAAAGTATCAGTCAATGTCGATGGAAAAAGGGAGAAGATCTCACCCCAGCCAAAGAAAACAATACCCGACATAAGAACAAAAAGAACTGGATCAGAACGAGTCATCACCCAAGCAAACATCGCAATTGCTTCTAAACCAAAGGCAATCGTCATGGTGTATTCACGACCAATGCGGTCTGAGACCCAGCCAAATAATGGACGCGTTAAACCATTGGTTACGCGATCAATAGTTAAAGCCAAAGGCAAGGCCGCCATACCAAAAACCAAAGCCGTTGTAATACCAAAATCTTTTGCAAATGCACCCATTTGCGAGATCACCATTAATCCCGAAGTAGACATCATGGACATCATCAAGAACATCAACCAGAAAACGGGGGTCTTTAACATTTCTTTGGGTGCAACACCCGTGGCCGCAGCTTCAATCTGACTTGCAGTTTGTGCACGATCAGCATGTGGGACACGAATGCCCTGTGCAGCCAGAAGCCCAACAGCGCCAATGATGTAACCAAAGAAAGTTAATGTGCCCTGAATACCTGATTCAGTTAAGCTGGCGGCTATTGGAAATGTAGTTAAAAGCGCCCCTATGCCGTAACCTGCAGCAACCATACCAACTGCAAAGCCCCGATTTTGCGGAAACCATCGCACCATCAAGCCGACAACACCAATATAAACAATACCAGTGCCCAAACCACCCAACACACCATAGGTAATATAAAGATTAGAGACCGTAGTGAGATTTGCTGAGAGCACCCAACTTGCGCCTGTTAATACAGTACCGATCGATAGAAGAAGGCGTGGCCCAAACTTATCAACTAAGTATCCTTGGAATGGCGAGAAAAAGGTTTGCAATACTATCAAAATAGAAAAGGTAATCTGTAGCTCAGTTAGGGTAACGCCGAGCTGGCCCATGATGGGCTTTGTGAACAAGGCCCAAACATACTGTGGGCTTGAAATAGACATCATGCAGATAACGCCTAGAGCCAATTGCACCCACTTAGACTTTAGGGGGTTAGTGAAGGTGGTTTTTACACCCATTGCTGCTGAACTCATATGAGTCTCCTTATTTTTATTTACTTGAAGCGAATTCACTTTTGATAATCCATTGTGAACTAAGGACAAGGGTATTTACTAATTTATTCCCTCTATTGGTGCATGATGATTGAACTTGATGCAAACAAGAGCACCATTATGAAATCTACGGCAAGCATCCAAACACTAAGCAATAAATAGATCGAGGTTGATATGAAGATGCAAAAGATAAAAGGCGTTTGAAAAATCACATTCTCTGGGCGATTAGCTTTGATCCGTCCCTAAAATTGAGCCCAAGCAAAAGTAGCACAGTCAAATCAAAAAGTATCTCAACACCCTGAATCAGATAAAAATATAGATCGATTTCGCCAGTACTTGCGCTCAAATGCAGGTAGTAGGCTGTTGGCAAAAGAATCAAGAGCGAAATCCCTGTAATCCATAGCATTCTCATCCTCTTCACCTGAATAAGGGGGTCAGATCGCCCCCTACTTAGCGACAACCCAATTGCGGCAGTGATACATAAGGCGGGGATAAAACTCCAGAATGATTGCAATATTAACGATTTACTTTCAATAAAAACTTCATGGGGATAAAAAATGAGGGATGCCAAAGAACCAATCATGAAAAGAGAAAGCATCAGAAATGTGAGGGCCCCTGTCGTAGCATGAAAAATAGTTTTCACTCAGTCGCCTCAAATAAGATATTGATGTTTATAGAAAGCACTTTAATGGAAATAAAATGCGGGTTATTTTGACTAATAGAAAAATTTACATTTTTTTATTAGTTGATACCCAAGCAATAAATTGATTAAGCCACTCAGTAAAAAACTGATGACTCTTCTGACCAATATTTCCAGATTCATCAAAAAAACCTTCCTTCATCTGGAGGAACATTTCTGGCTTACACAAGGTTGGCATATCTAGAGCGGCCAATACCACTCGTAAGTGCTGTTGCGCAATCGCAGTTCCTATGGCGCCAGGGGATATTCCAATAATGGCAGCAGGCCTTTTAGCCCAAATATTATCTATGGAAGGGCGCGATCCATGGTCCAGCGCATTTTTAAGAACGCCTGGAATGGAGCGGTTGTACTCGGGTGTAATAAAGAGCACCCCATCACACTGAATGAGCTCTGCCTTCATTCTTTTTACAGAATCAGCCTGATCTGCATCATGGTCTTGGTTGTAAAGAGGAAGATCGCCAATCGATATAAGATTAAAACTGACGTTTTCAGGAGTTAATCTAATGATGGCATTAGCCAATTGACGATTAAAAGACTCTTTGCGTAAACTACCAACAATGATGGCAATTTGATTACTCATCTATAGCTCCCATTGCAAAAAAAGGTTTTGAATATAACTTAAATATTTCTGATCACTCTACTCTGATTAAGATACAACATCAATTTTTTTGGCGTGTATAGTGAGGCAAGATAAGGGGTTCTAACATGCAACCAGCGTTTCATCCATTAAGAGAATTATTCAACCAGTTAGGACTTCCATCCACCAGAGATGCTATTGCTGAATTTATTGCAATGCATGCGCCACTAAACCCCTCGGTTGTATTGGCCGAGGCGCCCTTCTGGACAAGCACACAAAAAGACTTTCTACGAGATGAGCTTCTTAAGGATGCGGACTGGGCTGAAGCGATTGACTTGCTAAATGCGCAGATCAGAGAACCTAGATAAGCATCCTATCTTTGAGCGTATTTCATAGCAATAATCAGATCAAATTTATTGGCAATAAAAAACCACTCCGAAGAGTGGTCAAAGTGCAGACATGCTAGTTTATGCAAACAATTTAAGTGCACTTAAGAAAGTTTTATAAATACCCCAGGCCAATGGAATGCCAACGGCGGCCCATGCTAGGAATACTGTTGCAGAAGTAGTATGGTCATGACCAGCACTACCCTTCACTACTGAGTCAAGAGCCTTCTCATGAGCCAATTTTTTCTCTTCAGCCAACTCGCTATCAGTCATGAACCACTTATCAGCGACAGGGCGTACTAATAAGTTACAGATCAGGCCAATCACCAACATCCCCACCAAGATGTACATAGTTTGGTTGTAAACCTGCGCCCTTGGCAAACCAAGACTAAGTTGATAGTCACGCATATAGTTCACTACAACTGGACCCAAAATACCTGCCGTTGCCCAAGCCGTTAACAAGCGCCCATGAATAGCACCTACCATCTGGGTACCAAACAAATCCGCCAAATAAGCCGGCACCGTAGCGAATCCACCCCCATACATGCTTAAGATGATGCAGAAGGCACCGACAAAGAGCGCCAAATTACCCGCCGCAGCACTACTGGGTACACTAAAGTACAAGGCACCACCAAGCACAAAGAATGCGACGTAGGTGAGCTTACGACCGAGTTTGTCTGACAAACTGGCCCAAAAGAAACGACCACCAATATTAAAGAGGCTTAGTAGAGCAGTAAATCCAGCAGCAACTCCTGCAATGGCAGTTAACTGGGTTTTATCGAGCTCGGTAAAAGTTTGTGAAACTCCAATTAAGCTACCAGCAAAGACCTCTTGCAACATGGGTGAGGCCATTCCTATCACGCCAATGCCTGCGGATACGTTCATACAGAGAACCATCCATACCAACCAGAACTGTGGAATACCCCATACTTTTTTTACATTCACGCTGCGGTTAGTAATCATGGCATTTCTTGCTTGATTGGCTGGTGGAGTCCAGCCAGCAGGCTTCCAATCACTTGCAGGAATGCGGTAACCAAAAGCTCCGCACATCATGTAAACAAAATAACCCAACGCCATTACGATGAAAGTTTGCGCGACCCCAACGCTCGTAGGTGTTGCAAAGTTTTTCATGAGCATGGCTGCTAATGGAGAGCCGATCATGGCGCCTCCACCAAAGCCCATAATAGCCATCCCAGTCGCCATACCCCGACGATCTGGGAACCATTTAATAAGAGTGGAAACAGGAGAGATGTAGCCAAGACCCAATCCAATGCCTCCAATGACGCCAGAACCGAGAATCATCATCCAAAATTGATGAAGATAAACACCCAAGGCAGAAAAAAGCATGCCGCCACACCAACAAAAGGCAGCAACCACACCGGCCTTACGAGGGCCAGCTCGCTCCAGCCAGCCGCCCCACAAAGCAGCGGATGAGCCGAGTAAAACAAAAAACATGGTGTACATCCAACCTAGGGTGGATATTTGCCAGTCACAAGAAGTGGTAAAAAGTTGAGCAAAAAAGCCGACATCAGCACCACACTTAATCGCTTCGGTACCTCCTAGAGATACTCCCAAGGCTTTGGATAATGGCAACCAAAATACTGAAAATCCATAAGCCATACCGATACATAAGTGGATTGCTAGAGCTGCTGGTGGAACAAGCCAACGATTAAAACCTGGGCCTGCTATTGTTCTTTCTTTATCTAATATATGAAACATCACCTCTCCTTTATCTTTCTTTTTTTAACCACCGTTACAACTAAACTTCTTTTTAGAGATTTATAAGGAATGACTCTATCACCTTCAATATAAAAATTCCGACTTAGGGGACTGGGAAATGGTCTTATTGATCTATAGCTGAATTTACGAGCATAAAACTAGGTTAAACCCCTAGCTTAATAAAGCCATTAGAGTCTCCATACATGAAAGCCACTTTTTTGAATTTGACTGGAATCAAATGTACCGTGCAAATCAAAAAAACATCCACCCGGGGTTAACTTTGAGAGCAGCTCATGAAGTGGTTTGGATAAAAACACGTTGTGCGGAACAGCCACAAGGATCGCATGCGACACGGGCAATTCTTCCCAGCTTGACATGGTAATGCCATACCGCTGCTTAGCATCAGAAGGGGTGGCTAATGGATCGCAAACAAAGACTTCGATATTTCGCTCCTTTAGGCAATTAATGACATCAACTATTTTAGAGTTACTAAGATCTTGAATATTTTCCTTAAAAGATAACCCTAAAATACTTACCCTAGCCAGATTAATATCAACGCCAGCGGAGATTAACTGCTGAACTACCTGAAGAGCAATATATTGTGACATTGCTTCGTTGGTTTTCCGTGCCGAAGAAATCAACCCTGGGTGGTAACCCAACTGCTCCGCTTTGCTCTGCAAATAATATGGGACAACACCAATGCAATGACCACCAACCAAGCCTGGATAGGCTGGAATAAAGTTCCATTTTGTTGAGGCTGCCTCAATCACCTCATGAGTATCAATATTAACTAAATGGCAAATAATTGCCAATTCATTCATGAGGGCAATATTCACGTCGCGCTGGGTATTCTCGATTACCTTTGAAGTTTCGGCTACTTTAATACAAGACGCGCGATGAACTCCAGCATGAATAATTAAAGCATATAAAGCGGCTACTTTATCAAGCGTATTTGCATCATCACCAGAAACGATTTTGACGATACTCGATAGCACGTGACGAGAGTCACCGGGATTAACACGCTCTGGAGAGTACCCAACATGAAAATCTTTTTTCCAAACCATTTTGGATGCTGACTCTAATTCAGGTATACAAAGCTCTTCTGTGGCCCCTGGATAAACGGTAGATTCATAAATAACAATAGCGCCCGATTTCATATTCTGACCAACGAGCTTGCTAGCCTCAATGAGCGGACCAAAATCTGGATGATGCAATTTATTCACTAAGGTGGGGACGGCAATAATAATGTAATCTGCATTTTTTAAATCCGATGGATTATTTGTAAATACAAGATTTTTTGCCAAGAGAAGGTCCTTGGGTGATATTTCATCCCCAGGCAATCTATTTTTCTTTAGAAGCTCAATCTTTGAAGCAGATATATCAAACCCAATAGTAGGCAATATTTTTCCGAACTCAACAGCAAGTGGAATTCCCACATAACCAAGTCCAATAATTGCAATGACCAGAGGGTCAGCCTCCCTTGATAATGACATACCCATCCCTATGACTTAAATCCAACACGCTGCAAAGAAGTGCGAGAGGTGTCATTTAAAAAAAGAAGTTGGAAGATGCCAACTAATCTACTGAACATATGTATTTGGTGGTAGCCGAAATGATCAGTAAAGGCAGCGATAATTAAACGCATTAGATTGCTCATTTTTTCTTCACGCAATCTTGTTTTTTCCTGTAGTAATAATGCAAATACCGAAGTTAATGACCCCATTAATATTCCAAAGACAAATAGAAGACCAATGTCCGCCAAAGTGGCCAATCCAAAAAAGTACGCAATCGGGGCTAGCAAAATGACGCCAATCTCAATAACGGGAGATAAAACCTCAAATAAGAAAAAATAAGGAAAGCCAAAAATTCCAACCATTCCGTACCTTGGATTTATGGCCATATCTCGATTCCAGATCAAAGACTGTAGGATTGTTCTTTGCCAGAAATTACGCTGGATATTAAAAGACTTTATAGTCTCCGGAACTTCTGTATAGCAACCGGGGTCTGGAACAAAAGCAATACTCAAATCGCCTTCATTTTTGTGTTCATATATATAACGCTGAAGAGTGACGGTTAATTCAAAATCATCAATGAGAGCTTTAGTATTTGCACCTCCAACTTTTATAAATATGTCCTTCTTTACAAAAGTAAAGGCACCCGGCATGCATAACAAGCAACCAATTTTTGATAATCCAGATCGAGACCATTGAAAGGACCTCAAGTATTCAATCACCTGAAACAAAGGTAGCAATTTATCAGGTAAGCCACGTGAAATAATTTCCCCATCCTTAACAACCAAACCATTTGATGGCTTAACAATTCCCGTGGCTGCAATTACATGTCGATTTAACAAGAAAGGTCTAGCCATATACAGCAGCGCATTTTTATCTACAACACAGTCTGCATCTATTTCACAAACTATAGGGTAGCGAGAAAGATTCACCCCACAATTAATTGCATCAGCACGACCCCCATTTTCTTTATCAATAACAATTAGATTGGTATGAGTATGGGATCTATATATTTTCCTAATAAGCTGGGTCTCAAAATGCTTCTTGAAACTTTGCTGAATAGGGAAAAGCTCAAATTTATCAAGCAATAGCTGAAGAGTTTGATCTGTCGATCCATCATTAACGATAATTACCTCATGCTGTGGATAATGCAGATTCAGCATATTTAATGCAGTATTAATGATTAACTTTTCCTCGTTATAGGCAGGAATCGTAATGGATATAGGCATAGACAACGGAGACTCACTAATACGCTTAAATTCACCAAACTGAATTCCTTGGTGATAACTACGCTGTCCAAGCGCCCCTAAAGCAATAAAGAAGAAATAAAAACAGTGAAGGACAATAAAGTAAATAAATGCGGCCATTAGCAACATATGAATTACTGCAGCTGGGGTAATATTCATTGCGAAACCTTTTTTTCATCAAGAACTAACTTGCTAATATCGCGAGCAAACCGATCATTACCATCCAAAGATGCCAGCAATGCATTGGTGCCCGATTGCCCCATGCCACATAACGCATTAGCAGCATTAAAACGCACCCACCATGTAGCATCGCTAAGCGCATGAATTAATTCAGGAATACTTAATTGATCTTTGATTTGTCCTAAAGCAATCGCACTGGCAGATCTCAACTCCCACGGAGATGATTTTATTAGGGTAATTAATGGTGCAACTACATCTTGACCACCAATTAAACCCAAAGACTTAGCACATTGAATTTGCACCTCCAGAGAATCCGATGATAGATGTTCTAGAATGATGGGAACTGATGCAGGATCCTTTTGAGTTCCCAGCACAGCAATCGCAATAACCCTCGCCGCAGG
>CAIMZP010000005.1 GCA_903846025.1 uncultured beta proteobacterium
CTATGCCGAATCTCCTGTTAGCTACATGCCGATCATCTTGGCTGAATCCCCCGTCAGCGATTCTCCGAAAGTTGTTAGTGAATTTGGTGTGGAAGGTGAGGCAGAGCAATGGAGTATCCATGAACAGGCTACTTACATTGTTCAGCAGAAAAATAACTTCAATTCACCTTACTATGCGCAAAACAGCCTCATCAATAAATCTGAAAGTGGTGCTGGGAAGAGCTACACCCTAAGTGCTACCGCATTTTTGGGGGCAAGACTTTGGGAAGGATCTGAAGTGTATTTGAATCCAGAGATGTTTGAAGGAACACCCTTTAATGGACAGCTTGTTGGTCTCGGTGGATTTCAGAATGGTGAGCTCCAAAAAGGCTCATATGCGCCACCAATTTACTATATAGCTAGGGCATTCATTCGTCAAACTTTTGGCTTGAGTGGCAGCAAGGAGCATGTTGAAGGTGGGCAAAATCAATTGGCCGGCAACATGGATAAAAATAGGCTCGTAGTTACTTATGGCAAGTTCGCAACATTAGATTTCTTTGACCAAAATAGTTACAGCCATGACCCTCGAACACAGTTTCAAAACTTTGCCCTCTTCTCTATGGGAGCTTACGGCTATGCAGCTGATAGTAAAGGCTATACCTATGGTGTAGTGACAGAGTGGTATCAAGGCGACTGGATTTTGAAAGCTGCAAGACTGGCGATGCCCACCATTCCGAATACGGCTCAACTTGACTACAGTTTGACCAAAGATTATGGCAATCAAATTGAATTAACACGTGAACATCAACTATGGGGAGAGCATGGAGCAGTTAGAGTTCTTTCTTATCAACAACATGCTTTCATGGGCAACTATCAAAATGCGATTAATCAAGGTCAACAAACTAATAACAACCCCAATGTGATGACTGTGCGGCAAGCGGCACAAAGTTCATGGGGTTATGGCTTAAACATTGAACAGGGGATTAATGATGATATTGGTATCTTTGGCCGGTGGAGCTGGAATCCTGGTAAAACAGAAACACAGACAGTTGATATTAGTAGGTCGCTATCGGGTGGTTTAAGCATTAAGGGCTCAAGTTGGTCTAGGCCAAGTGATGCCGTGGGCATAGGTTACGCCGTCAATGGAATTTCTTCATCCCAGATTACTTACTTACAGCAAGGAGGCATGGCGCCCTTTATTGGTGATGGCGCACTTAGCTATAAGAAAGAACAGATAGTTGAAACTTTTTATAGCGCAAAAGTGTATAAAGATTTTTTTATTTCAGTCAATTACCAACACATTGCCAATCCAGCCTATAACTCAGCACGCGGCCCAGTGAACTTCTTTGGATTAAGGGCGCATCTAGAAATATGATGTCCTAATGGATTCCGAATTCGAGAATCGGGCGATACTTAATTCTCGCATAATGACCATCCGATTAAACCGAGTCTCGTAGTCATCTGCTGGCTCATAGAAGACCTTCGTTAAGAACAAAAGGGGTCTGAGGATGCCCAGGCCCAATAAATTTTTAACCATTTGATACAGTAATGGCTATGAAGCGTTCAATACCAATCCTTTTAAGCCTAAATGCTGGCTATGTAGATACCGCCGGTTTCTTGGCATTACACGGTCTTTTTGCAGCACATGTCACTGGTAACTTTGTCACTTTAGGTATGGCGCTTGTTTCAGGTACTTCAGGTATTTGGGTAAAAATACTTGCTTTGCCAGTCTTCTGTGTAGTTGTCTTTTATTCTAGGTTATTAGCAAGCTCCATGCCAAAGCTAGGTTTACCAGTGATGCGAACATTACTTTCCCTCAAAGTAGCGCTTCTCATTGCCGCCGCAGTGATGGCGATCACAATAGGCAAAGATCATCACGGTGATGAAACTGCTGTGATTATTACCGGGCTATTGTTAGTTTCAGCAATGGCATTACAAAATACCATTTCACGCATTTACACTAACCCCGTACCGGCCACCATACTAACTGGTCCGCTAACGCAAATGATGATTGATGTGGCTGACCTTGTGCGCGGAGTCTCGCTTACGGAGCGGGCTGTTGCAAAAGCCCGCATATCAACGATCGCAACCAATGTAGTCTCCTTTGCCATTGGCTGCGGAATAAGTGCGCTATTGTTTAGTCGGGTAGGAATGTGGTGTTTTCTAATACCACCTATATTGGCATTCATTCCAACGATGATGGGTGAGACAAAGTAAGCAATGCTTTGCGTCATCGACCGCTATTGACCGTTTTGAGACTCCCAAAACAATAAATTAACCTGATATCAGCGTCTGCAGTTAGCCGCATAGTGACCATTTGACTGAACTAAGCCCCGCTGGCGCTATCCGACCCAAAGCAGACTCTCACAGACAACAAAAACCCCACTTAACCAGAGGAGTTTTTTTAATTTAAACCTTACCCCATTTTTCTAGGAAGATTAACCAGCACCAGGTCTAGAGCAGGTTTGCCCATTTTGGGTGGCGCTAGGGGCCACCCCATTAATCCAATTAATTGTTGAAGTGTTAACCAAAGAATAGCCGCCATTACAACTGAGGCTGTCGTTAACTGAATTGGGCTTGGCAAGACTATTGCCCTCAATATAGGGATTGAATTCGCCATTACCTAACTGGTAGTCAAGACCAATGCGGGAGTAGCTTGCTTGTGCAGCAGCAGTAGCAAAGATATCATTTTTGTTAAACGAGTAACCCAATCCTGCGTTGCCCATCAGATCTCTTGTGCCACCAACATAAGCAACTCGAACGCTATCAAAGCTCAATGCATCCTTATAGCCAACCCTCAAGTTTATGTCTGCACCATAAACATTATTATTTGAATTGACATTTAAAGATCGTGCGCCCAACAAAAAATCTGGAATATAACTATTGCTACTTGCCCCTAGCGTCCAAGACAGTCCAGCATAGATGCGGTTATCAATTCGATAGCTGGAGCTGCTATTTGGAAGAACGCAAGACTTGGCAGGATCGGACTGAACGGAGCCGCAAGCCCCTGTTTGAGCAATGGCAGATATTGGAAGACCCAGAAATAAAGCGAATGCAAGCAATGCGCCCATTAAAGCTTTTTTCATCATCAACTTTCTGTTGTGTGCATACCAATAATATATATGGTGCCAAAGAAATGCACAATCAGCGATTAGAGGGATCCATGGTGAGGGGTCAACGCCAACCGATAGCGCAGCGTCAGCGTTACAACAGACTGCTAATAACCGACCTAGCGACCATTTGGCCCAGCTAACCCTCGCAGGCATCTGCCGACCGAGGCTGTGTAAAAACACCCAATAATCTCCCTCTTTTTGTAAACACTACATGGGCCTCAAACGTTAATTCAGTATCACTAATTAACGGATGTTTATGAAG
>CAIMZP010000006.1 GCA_903846025.1 uncultured beta proteobacterium
ATAAGCCAGTAGATGCCGCTTTCCCTCCTTATGTGGATGGCGCAACTGCCGAGCAACATAAATATGGTCCATTTGCGCCATTGGCTGAAAAGATGAGGCTATTAAAAGATCAAATGATTTCTACTGCTAAATAATCTGGCAATACAATAGAATTGTGATCGACTTAGAAGCCATCCTTTTATCACTCAAACTAGCCTTCTGCACGCTCGTTTTGCTTTTGCCTTTCGGATTATGGGTTGGATACTCTCTTGTACGTGCAAACGCTTGCAAAGGCTGGATTGAGGCCTTTCTAGCACTTCCCCTGGTATTGCCGCCTACTGTTTTGGGTTACTACCTCTTGGTGGGTTTTGGAGGAGGTAGTTTTTTCGGCTTCCCATTGGTGTTCTCATTTGCAGGCATCCTGATTGCGTCCTTAATCGTTAATTTACCTTTTGCTATTCAACCCATTCAGCGAGCCTTCGAATCAATCAACCCAGAAATTCGCGAAGCTGCAGAAGTAAGCGGATTATCTGGGTGGCAAACCTTCCGACTCATCGAACTCCCTTTGGCTTGGCGCGGCATTACCAGTGCGGCTGTTTTAACCTTTGCTCATACCCTCGGTGAGTTCGGAGTTGTTCTCATGGTCGGCGGTGCAATTCCGGGAGAAACCAGAACAGTCTCGATTGCAATTTATGACAAGGTTCAAAGTTTTGACACTGCTGGCGCAGGATTACTATCGCTATTACTACTAGCCATCTCATTAATAGCTATTGCGCTGTCATATGGTGTCCTGAGCCCCAGAAAATCACCCTCTCTTCATCGAGTTAGCTGATGCTAAAAATTAGGATAGCTCAGGACCTACCCATGCCACTTCAAGTCAGTTTAGAGTGCCTGCGGGGCGAGTTGCATGCTCTAGTGGGCCCTTCGGGAAGCGGCAAAACCAGTGTGCTGAGAACCATTGCTGGGTTACGTAATCCTAGCACTGGACGTATTGAATGTGATGATGAAATTTGGTTTGAGAGCGATGAATTGCGCGGAGTGAGAACTGCTCTGTCACCAGCAAAGCGCTCCTGTGGATTTCTATTTCAGCAGTATGCTCTCTTCCCACACTTAACCGCTCTAGAGAATGTTTGTATTCCACTGAAAAATTCTGGGCTTAAGACTTCACAGCTGAAATTGATTGCCCTCAAGTGGCTAGAACACATGGGGATTGCTGAATTAGCTTTAAGAATGCCAACCCAACTCTCAGGGGGCCAACAACAGCGCGTTGCTCTGGCAAGAGCGCTTGCCAGGAAACCAAAGATTCTTTTGCTGGATGAACCGTTTTCTGCGATAGATTCACCAACACGACAAAGCCTATATAAAACACTCGCAGAACTTCGTAAGGATCTAAGTATTCCCATTCTTTTAGTTACCCATGATTTACGGGAGGCGACTTTGTTAGCCGATCGGATAACCGTCATAGATCAGGGAATCAGCCTTCAAACTGCATCACCACAGACGCTTTTCCAAAAACCACGGAATTCTAGGGTTGCTCAATTGGTTGGCATAAATAATATCTTTGAAGGTATATTTACAGCAGGTAATCTCACTTGGGATGGCTGCTTAAAACAATTTAATGTTAGCGATAAAGGTAAAATTCCGCCTCAAACTCCCGTGGCTTGGGTAATTCCACCTGATGGCTTAAGTCTTCATTCCGATTCTATCGATACTAGGATTGCGGCAATAGTCGAACATATCAGCACACTAGGGCAAATAGCAGTTATTCAGTTACAGATTGTGAATACCAAAAACAGGGTCACCTGGGAGGCTTCTGCAGCAGAGGTAAAGCGCTTATCGCTCGATGTGGGTAAATTAACCTATCTTGAGCTAGATGAAGATAAGATTCACATAATGCCATTGAGACTAATCAACGATCCACGGCGGTTTCGAAACTAAGAGCGGTTTTAGTTGACTTAAGGTTTTTGCGCCACGAGGCCAAGCAAGGCTGACATACCGCTGTGTCGCGCACCTTCTGAAAGTTCCTTCTCATAACTATACAATTCAAGAATTTCTAGGTCTTTTGCCAGCCCCCTTATCATCTCTTCTGTATAGAGGTGCTCGATGGCCGATGGGCCACCAGTTTTGTATTCAATCTGCTTTGGTGTGTAACCCTGAAGGATGAGGATACCCTCAGGCTTTAAAGAGCTCTGAATCTGCTTAAAGATTCTGGCCCGCATAACTGGATCAGCAAACTGAATGAAGATAGCGACGATCGCATCATATGTATTTGCCTGCCAATCAAATTCATCAGTGTTTTTGAGTGAATATTCAATTTCAACTTGATTTTCTATGGCAAATTGTTTTGCTTTAACAAGGGCAATATCAGATACATCAAAGCCAACTACTTGCATACCCTGCTTAGCCAGCCATACTCCATTACGACCCTCACCATCAGCAATACAAAGGACCTTACAGCCAGATTTAAGATATTTGCCCGCTTGCTGGACAAGGTATTCATTCGGCTCTTTGCCAAAGATAAATTCCTCTTTGTCAAAGCGTTCATTCCAGAATTGAGTGGCGTCAGAAAATCCCATAATAGTTATTTAGACTTCAAACCACCAATAAGATCATTCTTCAAATCAACAATATTTTCTAAGCCAACTGCAATTCGAACCAAGCCATCCGTTATGCCGGCTGCCTTACGAGCCTCTGGAGACACTCTGCAATGCGTTGTCGTTGCTGGATGCGTAATTGTTGTCCGAGTATCACCCAAGTTTGCCGTAATGGAGCACAGCGTCGTTTGATTAATCAGCTTGAAGGCCGCTCGTTTGCCGCCCATTAAGGTAAAAGACAAGATAGCGCCGCCTGCTTTTTGCTGCCGTTTTGCCAAAGCGTATTGGGGATGTGATTTCAGACCG
This sequence comes from uncultured beta proteobacterium, assembly GCA_903846025.1. Taxonomy (GTDB): domain Bacteria; phylum Pseudomonadota; class Gammaproteobacteria; order Burkholderiales; family Burkholderiaceae; genus Polynucleobacter. The sequence continues at coordinate 2,880 of CAIMZP010000006.1, forward strand.
GGATGATATACCCGCTCTACTCCCGTCTGTTTTTCTAACCACTGAGCAAGCTCTAGTGCATTTTGGCTTTGCTGCTTCATACGCAATTCAAGCGTCTCCAAACCTTTGAGGAAGACCCAAGCATTAAATGCGGATAAGGTTGGCCCAGCAGTGCGGACGTATGGGAATACTTTACCCATAATGAAGTCTTTACTGCCGACAATAGCGCCACCAACGACCCTGCCCTGGCCATCTAAATACTTTGTTGCCGAATGAATAACAACATCAGCACCAATCGCCAAAGGTCTTTGCAGTGCAGGAGTACAGAAACAGTTATCTACTGCAAATAAAGCATTAGCCTTCTTAGCTATCTTAGAAATCTCTTTGATATCAGCAATTTCAGTTAACGGGTTAGAAGGTGTTTCCAAATAGAAGAGCTTAGTATTGGGCAATACCGCAGCCTGCCATGCTTTGGCATCGGCAATATCCACGTAAGTAGTGGTAATACCAAATCGCCCCAGGATATTGGTAAACAGCTGGATAGTTGCACCAAACACTGATCGAGAGCAGATCACGTGGTCGCCCGCTTGCAGATGCGCCATAGCCAAAGTCAAAATAGCAGCCATGCCAGATGCAGTAGCAATACAGGCCTCACCACCTTCTAACGCAGCTAGCCGATCTTGAAACATGCTAACAGTAGGATTGGTAAAACGAGAAT
>CAIMZP010000007.1 GCA_903846025.1 uncultured beta proteobacterium
TGCCGCTCGATGACGTGGGTCTGATTAACGGCATCAGCAAGAGCTATTTTTCCGGTGATGTGGTCAGTCGCAGCGATGCGCGCGAAGTCGCCGCTGCCTGGACGCCGTATTGCAGCGTCGCGACCTGGTTTTTCTAATTCTTTAATGATGTCAGTTACTGTTGGCACACCAAATTTTTCATCTGAATATTTTTCAGGATTTAAGTTACTCAGTATTACCGCATCACCAATAACTTCTTTTATCCCCCTTTTAATGTCCTTCAAAATCTTCTCCACCAAAGGATAGGATTCTGGGTGGACAGCCGAAGCATCTAAAGGATTACTGCCATTCATAATCCGCAGAAAACCAGCGGCCTGCTCAAATGTTTTTTCACCCAGGCGAGGTACGCTCCGCAAATCTGCTCGAGATTCAAATGCTCCATGAGCATCGCGATGAGCCACAATGCCTTGAGCAACCGTGCTCGATAATCCAGAAACTCTTGATAACAATGGCACTGAGGCAGTATTTACATCTACACCGACGGCATTTACACAATCCTCCACTACCGCTACCAAAGATTTGGCCAATTGAGTTTGCATTACATCATGTTGATATTGCCCAACTCCGATCGACTTAGGATCAATCTTCACCAATTCAGCCAAAGGGTCTTGCAAACGACGGGCAATAGATACGGCACCTCGCAAGGACACATCCATACCGGGAAGCTCTTTTGAAGCGTACTCTGAAGCCGAGTAAACCGATGCCCCCGCTTCCGACACCACAATCTTGGTAAGCCTGAGCTCGGGCCTTGCTTTGATGAGATCTTGAGCTAATTTATCGGTCTCACGAGATGCGGTGCCATTCCCGATTGAAATCAGTGTTGCCTGATGCTTCTCCGCTAATTTAAAGAGGGTATGGAGCGAGCCATCCCAGTCATTTTTTGGTTGGTGCGGATAAATTACTTCGGTATCAAGCACCTTGCCCGTAGCATCTACCACTGCCACCTTCACACCAGTGCGCATACCTGGATCAAGGCCAATTGTCACACGTGGGCCGGCAGGCGCCGCTAGTAACAAGGCCTTAAGGTTAAGTGCAAATACATTAATGGCCTCTGCCTCAGATCGCTCTCGCAAGGCGCTCATGAGTTCAGTTTCCAGATGCATTGAACTCTTAATGCGCCAAGTCCAGCGAACAGTTTCAGAAAGCCACTGGTCGGCTGGACGGCCCTCATTCTTAATCTTAAATTGATTGGCGATTCGAGATTCGCAAGGATTATGCGGGGCATCCCATTTAGGCTTCTCTTCTTCAGTATCCAAGCGTAAATTGACCATCAGCATCTGTTCGCGACGCCCTCTAAATAATGCCAATGCCCTGTGAGACGGAATCGCTTTAATGGGTTCAGAGTAATTAAAATAATCAGAAAATTTCTCGCCTTCTTGCTCTTTACCTAAAATCACTTTAGCTTCGACCACACCATGATCCTGCAAATAGATTCTCAATGACTGAACTAGCCCTGCATCCTCTGCAAAACGCTCCATCAAAATTTGACGAGCCCCCTCTAAGGCTGCTTTAGTATCGGGCACCCCTGGGTTATCACCCTGATCAGAAGTAAAAGCTTCTTTAATATATTGAGTAGCTTCTCGCTCGGGATTCAGCAAAGGATTGCAGAGCAAATCATTTGCCAAAGACTCAAGTCCTGCCTCAAGTGCAATTTGCGCCTTTGTACGACGCTTCAGCTTATAGGGCAGATAAAGATCTTCTAGGCGAGTCTTATCTTCTGCATGTACTAGTAAATTTAATAATTCTGGCGTCATCTTCCCCTGCTCTTCGATTGAAGTGATGATGGTTTTTCGACGATCCTCCAATTCACGCAGATAACTTAAGCGCTCTTCTAATAAACGCAATTGCACATCGTCTAAACCGCCAGTAGCTTCTTTACGATAGCGCGCAATAAAAGGAACGGTTGCACCTTCGTCCATTAAAGCGATGGCTGCTGCTACCTGGGCGGGTTTAGCAGAGAGCTCAAGAGCAAGACGTTGTTCAATAGAAGGGAGCATGGAATGAGTCATTTACTAAAAAATTGTTGAATTTGCTATGAGGGGAAAAACAAGAGCCACCCTCGGGTGACTCTTGTTTTTATAACAGCCTGGCTTACTAAAATTACTAGCGGGAAGCCTTCTTGCGATCATGCTCTTTTAAGTAACGTTTACGAACACGGATACTCTTAGGCGTTACCTCAACCAATTCGTCATCGCTAATAAATTCAACCGCATATTCCAATGTTAAATCGATTGGTGTTACGAGGCGAACCGCTTCATCAGTACCCGAAGAGCGAACGTTGGTTAATTGCTTACCTTTAATGGGGTTCACAACTAAATCGTTATCGCGACTATGAATACCAATCACCATGCCTTCATACACAGGATCGCCATGTTTTACAAACATGCGACCACGATCCTGTAGCTTCCAAATAGCGTAAGCAACAGCTTCACCATCATCCTGGCTAATTAATACGCCGTTATGGCGCTCACCAAGAATGCCGTCTTTAGCGGGTGCATAAGAATCAAATGTGTGACTCATTAAACCGTTACCGCGAGTCATGGTCATAAAGTCACCCTGGAAGCCAATTAAGCCACGTGCAGGGATACGGTACTCAAGACGGGTACGGCCTTTACCGTCACTCACCATATCTTGCAACTCACCCTTACGTTTGCCCAAGTCTTCCATAACAGCACCTTGAGTAGCATCCTCAACGTCGACGGTTAAATTCTCAAATGGCTCCATCTTGACACCATTCTCTTCATGAAAAACAACGCGCGGACGTGACACAGCTAATTCATAGCCTTCGCGACGCATGGTTTCAACCAAGATAGTTAAATGCAATTCGCCACGGCCAGAAACTTCAAAAACCGTATCGTCGTCAGTTTCTTTTACACGCAAGGCCATATTAGACTTAAGCTCACGATCTAAACGCTCACGAATCTGACGGCTAGTAACAAACTTACCTTCGCGGCCCGCAAATGGGCTAGTGTTCACCATAAAGTTCATGGTCAACGTAGGTTCATCAATTTTAAGCATTGGCAATGCCTCTGGCTTGTCAACCGAACAGACAGTAGTGCTAATCGCCAAATCCTCAATGCCGTTAATTAATGCGATATCGCCAGCAATGGCTTCGTCAACGATTTCACGCTCAAGACCTTTAAACTTCAGGACCTGGTTAATACGGCCCTTAAATGGCACGCCATCTGGACCATTCAAGCAAATTACTTCCATGCCAGATCTAACCCGACCACGGTTCACGCGGCCAATCCCAATTTTTCCTACATAACTGTTGTAGTCAATCGAGGAAATCTGGAACTGCAAAGGACCATCTGGATCATCATCACGGACTGGAACATGCTCTAAAACAGCATCAAATAAGGGACGCATGTCACCTTCACGAACATCTTCGGTCAAGCCAGCATAACCATTTAAGCCTGATGCATAGATAATTGGGAAATCTAGCTGCTCTTCAGTAGCCCCCAATTTGTCGAATAGTTCAAAAGTAGCGTTGATTACATAGTCGCAACGTGCGCCTGGACGATCTACCTTGTTGACCACCACAATTGGCTTCAAACCAAGAGCTAATGCTTTTTTGGTAACGAAACGGGTCTGAGGCATTGGGCCTTCTACCGCATCAACCAGCAATAAAACACCATCAACCATGGAGAGTACCCGTTCTACTTCGCCACCGAAGTCCGCGTGTCCTGGTGTGTCAACAATATTGATGTGTGTGCCATCGTATTCAACAGCACAATTCTTGGACAAAATTGTAATACCACGTTCTTTTTCCAAATCGTTTGAGTCCATGACGCGTTCGGTCATTTTTTCATTTGAACGGAATGTGCCAGATTGGCGCAAGAGTTGATCAACCAAAGTAGTTTTACCGTGGTCAACGTGGGCGATGATGGCAATGTTACGGAGTGCGCGTTTAGTCATGTGAAGCTTCTAAAGTTAAGAATAAGAAATTCTGGTTGAAATAAGGTTAATCGGTAAATAAGTCAAATAGGTTTACTGGGTTTGAGAAATCAAGCGTTTGGGATGTAGCACCCCAGAGCGCCAATCGGCAGTACCAATAAAATTATGGGGAGCGACGGTAGCACGATAAATCCGCACTAAGGTCTCGATGGATGGCAAATTCAAAGGGACACGTTGGCCCATCTCGAGGCGCTTTGCTTGCTGCTCATCTACAGTGAGGTGTGGCAATGTTTGTAATAGCGCGTCCACTGGCAAGATGTAGCTTGAACTTTCTTGCAAGCATTGCTGAATTGATTCCATGGTGAATGCCTGCTCTAGGCTTAAATGCCCCACCTCAGTACGGCGCAGGCCAACTAAATGAGCGCCACAACCCAAAGCTTTCCCCAGGTCCTCTGCCAGTACGCGAATATAAGTACCTTTGCTACAGCTGACTTCTAAAGTAGCTTCCGGCCAAACAATTTTGGTCCAGCGAATCTGGTAAATAGTGATGTTACGAGCTGCGCGCTCTAACTCGACACCAGCACGAGCATATTCATACAAGGGCTTGCCATCGCGCTTGAGCGCCGAATACATTGGGGGCACTTGGCTGATCGGGCCGGTAAATTTTGGTAGTAAGTCATTGAGCGCCAACTCGAGAGCTACCTGATCTGCAAATTCAGGGACTGGAAGCTCTTGAGTAACAAGACCTTCTGCATCGCCAGTATCAGTGCACTGACCAAACTTTACCTGGGCAATATAAGTCTTGTCTGCTTCTAATAAATCTTGAGAATATTTTGTTGCCTCACCTAGACAAATAGGTAGTAAACCAGTTGCCATTGGATCTAGGGTGCCGGTATGGCCTGCTTTTTCTGCATTGAACGCGCGCTTAACAGCAGTAACTGCGCCTTGCGAGCTCATTCCAGCAGGCTTATCAAGCAACACAACACCGTCGATACGTAAAGACATGATTTAGGCGCTCTCGTCTTTGCGATCGCTATCAACCGCTTCATCAATTAAGCGAGACATTTCTATACCGTGCTCTAAGGAGCTATCAAAATGAAAATGCAGGGTTGGAACAGTATGGATATGTAAACGCTTGAATAATAAAGAATGTAAATAACCTGCCTTGTCCTGCAGCGCCTTCAAAGCAACCTCTGGCGCAGCACCTAGTACAGAGAAGAACACTTTAGCGTGAGCTAGATCCGGCGTGAGTTCAATGCTTTGCAAGGTAATTAAACCTAAGCTTGGACTACGCAATTCACGTGGAATAAGTTCAGCCAGGTCTCGCTGAATTTGATCTGCGAGACGCTGGTTGCGATGTGGGCTAGTTTTTTGCATAAAGTCTTTATAAATCTTTAAAGTGTCCTAGCCACTTCAGTAACTTCGTACGCTTCCAGTTGATCGCCTTCTTTGATATCGTTGAAGCCTTTTAATGACAAGCCACACTCAACACCCGCGCGAACTTCTTTTGCATCGTCTTTAAAGCGCTTGAGTGAATCTAATTCACCAGACCATACGACAACGTTATCACGCAAGAGGCGGACGCTAGAGGTGCGTTTAATAACACCGTCAGTAACCAAACAACCTGCGATGGCGCCAATCTTCGATACCAGGAAGACTTGACGAATCTCAACCATACCGGTAATTTCCTCTTTCTTGTCTGGCGTCAACATGCCGCTCAAAGCCGCCTTCACTTCATCTACCGCATCATAAATAATATTGTGATAACGAATATCAACGCCATTATTTTCAGCCAACTTACGCGCTGCACCATCTGCGCGAGAGTTAAAGCCAATGATGACTGCTTTGGAGGCAACCGCTAAATTAACATCAGTCTCAGTAATGCCACCAACACCAGCATGAACGATTTGAACCTTCACTTCTGGGGTGGATAACTTCTGCAAGGACTGTGATAGAGCCTCTTGCGAGCCTTGAACATCCGCCTTAATAATCAGAGGCAACAGCTTCGCTTCAATCGCACCCTCTTCCATATTTTCCATCATGGTTTCAAGTTTGAAAGCCTGTTGTTTAGCCAACTTCACATCACGGAACTTACCTTGACGGAACAGAGCAATCTCACGGGCTTTACGCTCGTCAGGCACTACTTGCACAGACTCACCAGCAGCAGGAACTTCAGATAAACCTTGAATCTCAACTGGAATAGAAGGGCCAGCTTCATTGCAAGCTTTGCCATTCTCATCTAGCATCGCACGAACACGACCATAGGTTGAGCCGGCTAACAACATGTCGCCACGTTTAAGTGTGCCGGACTGAACAAGCACAGTTGCGACAGGACCACGACCCTTATCAAGGCGCGCTTCAATCACAACACCATGTGCAGGGGCATCTTTAGCAGCTTTGAGCTCTAAAATTTCCGCTTGCAGAAGAACGTTCTCGAGCAAGGCATCAATGCCCTCGCCTGTTTTTGCGGAGACAGGAATAAATGGCACATCACCACCGTATTCCTCAGGAACCACTTGCTCTGCAACCAACTCCGTCTTCACGCGATCTGGATTGGCATCTGGTTTATCGATCTTATTAATAGCCACAACAATAGGAACGCCAGCCGCTAATGCATGGTGAATCGCTTCTTTGGTTTGGGGCATGACACCATCATCAGCAGCTACTACCAAAATGACGATATCGGTTGCCTTAGCACCACGCGCACGCATAGCCGTAAAGGCCTCGTGACCCGGAGTATCCAAGAAGGTGATCATGCCGCGTGGTGTTTCTACGTGGTATGCACCAATATGCTGAGTAATGCCACCAGCTTCACCAGTGGCTACTTTTGCAGCACGAATCTTATCGAGTAAAGACGTCTTTCCGTGGTCAACGTGACCCATTACTGTGACGACTGGTGGACGCGGCAATAACTCTGCATCATGACCATCAAGTCCAAGATCTAAATCTGGATCTTCTAATTTTGCAGCATGGGCTACGTGTCCCATTTCTTCCACAATGATCATTGCAGTATCTTGGTCTAGGATCTGATTGATCGTCACCATTTGTCCCATTCCCATTAAGAGCTTAATCACTTCAGCACTCTTAACAGCCATGGCATGTGCTAGCTCAGCAACAGTAATGGTTTCAGGGACATTCACATCATGAACAACCTTCTCGGTAGGCACCTGGAAGTTGGTATCGGTGTTTGCTTCAGCAATTTGACGTTGTTTTCTACGTCCACCACCTGAGCGCCAGCCACCCACACCACCCATATTATCGCCACGAGTCTTCAGACCGCCGGTCTTCTTAGCGCCTTCTTCTTTCCAAGTAGAAGAGGTCTCTGCAGATTTAATCGTCTTAGCGCCAACTTTGGCAACGGCCTTCTTCTTATCGTCCGCACCTTCAACCTTGGCAGGTTTATGTAAGGTACCTTTCTTCGCTTCTTCAGCGGCAATTTCACTTGGCGCCTTCAGAACGCGCGCAGGCGCGCTCATCATGTCACGAATAGCCAAAGCTTCTGCTTCTGCTGCAGCACGACGTTTAGTGATGTCGGCTAATTTTGCTTTATTTGTTTCCGCTAAATCTTTTGCGGCTTTATCAGACTTTGCTTTTTTATCGGCCGCTTCGGCAGCAGCAGCTAAAACTGCGGGCGCTTCATCGACGAGTTTTACTTCCTTTTTAGGGGCAGGTGCAGCCGCTACCGCTGCAGCAGCTGCTTCTTTTTCACGTGCATCTTCCGCAGCTTTCATTTCCGCTTCTTGACGAGCGAGCAATTCAGCTTGACGAGTTGCTTCAGCAGCGCGTTTTTCCAACTCCTGCTCAGAAAGAATCGATTTGGCTGGTGTGCTTACAACGGCTACAGTGACAGGTGCTTCCTCTACTTCTGGGACCTCAGGAGCTTCATCGCCACTCTTTACTAGTACACGCTTCTTGCGTACTTCAACCTGTACGGTTCGAGTGCGTCCAGTGGAATCAGCTTGACGAATTTCCGAGCTCTCACGCTTAATCAAAGTGATCTTTTTGCGATTACCCGCATCCGTATTACCGTGCTCTTTTTGCAAATGCTCAAGCAAGACAGTTTTGTCCTTTTCGGTAATGCTATCGTCCTCAGAACTTTTATCGATACCGGCCGACTTCAATTGCTCTAAGAGGTCAGGTGCAGTCCGTTTTAATTCGTTAGCGAGTACTTTTACTGTTGTTGCCATGTACTACTTCCTCTCATGAAGTAAACCAATGTTCGCGCGCTTTCATGATGAGCGTTTTCGCAGTTTCTTCGTCAATTTGTGTCGCCTCAACTAGCTCATCAACAGCCAGTTCAGCTAAGTCGTCACGGGTATGAACTTGATTGTCAGCAAGCTTTGCAATCAATTCAGTGGTCATTCCCTCAAGGGAACGTAAATCTTGTGAGACTTCGCCAACGCGCTCTTCTTTGGCCAATTCCATGGTCAATAAAGAGTCACGCGCACGAGTACGCAATTCATTTACAGTATCTTCATCAAAGGAGTCAATTTCCAACATTTCCGAGAGAGGGACATAAGCAACCTCTTCCAATGTATTGAAACCTTCCGCGATCAAGATATCAGCAACCTCTTGATCTACGTCCAATTTATCCATAAATAATTGACGTACAGAAGACGCTTCTTTTTCTGTTTTCTCAGCAGACTCTTCGGGAGTCATGATGTTAATCTGCCAACCAGTCAATTCACTAGCCAAACGGACATTTTGTCCGCTACGACCAATCGCAATTGCTAGGTTTTCTTCATCAACTACAACATCCATAGCATGACGCTCTTCATCAACCATGATCGATGAAACCTGAGCAGGAGCTAAAGCGCCAATCACGAACTGTGCTGGATCTTCAGACCACAATACGATATCGACTGCTTCACCAGCAACCTCATTGCGAACTGCGGTGACGCGAGTTCCACGAACGCCAACGCAGGTGCCAATAGGATCAATGCGCTTGTCGTAGGTAATCACAGCAATCTTGGCGCGAATACCAGGGTCGCGAGCCGCGCCCTTAATTTCCAATAAACCCTGCTCCATCTCGGGAACTTCGTTTTCAAATAACTTAATTAGGAATTCTGGGCAAGTACGGGAAAGTTCAATTTGTGGCCCACGTGCTTCACGATCCACTTTAAGAATATAGGCACGGACGCGGTCGCCAGAACGCAAATTCTCTTTAGGAATCATTTGATCGCGGCGTAGCAATGCCTCAACACGACCAGATTCGATAATCAGGCCATTCTTATCAGCGCGCTTAACAGTACCAGTCATGACTTTTTCGCCACGCTCAAGGTAGTCATTCAGGATTTGCTCACGCTCAGCATCACGAATACGTTGCAAGATCACTTGCTTAGCAGCCTGCGCACCGATACGGCCAAAAGCTAAGGATTCAATTTGCTCCTCAATGAAATCGCCAACTTCCATGTCAGACAATTGTTCTTGAGCCTCAAACTGTAGGATCTCTTTATCTGGCTCTTGTAAACCAGCTTCATCAGGAACCACCAACCAGCGACGGAAAGTTTCGTATTCACCAGATTCACGGTCTATCGCCACGCGAATATCAACATCTTCTGTTGGGTAACGTTTTTTAGTAGCTGACGCCAACGCCATTTCAAGCGCCTCGAACACAATTTCACGATCAACATTCTTTTCACGCGCTAAAGCGTCTGCCAACATGAGAACTTCTCGACTCATGACTTTCTTCCTTTGAAATCAATAACAGGGACCAACCGAGTCTTATCGACCTCGGCTAAAGAAAACTCCAATTGAGACTCAGTGCCATCGGCACCCTCAAACAACAAACCAAACTTGGCATCAGGTGAATTGAGATCACCAGTCAGCAAGCCTTGTAAAACACCACGAAACTTCTTGCGCTCACCAACGGCAACGCGCAACTTCAAATCCACTTCCATTCCAGAAAAACGCTCATAATCGGCAGCTGACTTCACGGGGCGATCTAACCCTGGAGAGGAAATCTCTAAACGCTCAAAAGGAATGTTTTCCACTGGCAATGTATAGCTCAGTTGGTGACTAACCTTTTCGCAATCTTGAACGTTAATCAAACGGTCGTAATCAGGGTTTTCAATTGTCACGCGCAGCAAGCCTCCGGCTTCACGCTCGATATCAACCAGCGTGTAACCTAAGTTTTCCAGCTCTGCAGAAATAATCCGCTGATCTTTCACGACTCCCCTTCATACCAAAATGGCAAAAAAAAATGGGCTTTGAAGCCCATATTCTCGAAATTCAGAACAGGCCGACTTACGTTGATCGCAACATCAGTCGGGAATAACCAAAGCTGGCAGCAAACTGCTGCAAGTCCAAAATTATAGCTGATTTAAGGGAAAACCAATAGGAATCAGAAGCTTTCGTTAGGATTCCTAGGCTTTCGAGGGCCCTTAACAAAGGGTTTTCGCCCTTTTGGTGCACCCCGTTTGGGGCCATTACCTGGGGTTTGGGGGGTAGCCGTCACAAAAGCAGACTGTCCATGATGGACTTTTTTGCCCTTATTTCGGTTTTGCCCCTGAGCTCCCTGCCCACCTTGGCCAGAAGATTGTCCAGGCCGACCAGCCTGAGCGCGTCCTCGGAAAGGACCACGTCCTTCACTCACACCGCCACCAGCAGGCTTACCACCCCTACCCTGATGAGTTAGCTCATGATGCCCACTAGCCATCGTCAAAGCGTCGCGAGAGCCCCAATACGATACTGAGGTTTGCATTGGATCTGGCTGGAAATCTCCTTCAGGACCACTGTGGCGATCGCGCCCATGAGCGCCAGCACCTTGAGTGCGACCTTTGTCTTGTGCCTGTGGCACTTTTAGACCAGCAGATCGCATTAAACTTCCAACGCCTTCAGGAGAAACTTCTTCCCACTTGCCGCGTCGTAGGCGTGGGGGCAACAAGAACATGCCATAACGAGTGCGCAATAAGCGGGACACTGTATGTCCTACTGTTTCAAACATACGACGCACTTCACGGTTACGCCCTTCACTTAAAGCTACGTGATACCAGCGATTAGCGCCATCACCACCGCCTATCGTGAGGCGCAAAAATTTAGCTTCCCCATCATCCAATTGAATGCCAGTTTTGAGTTGGGCCATCGAGTCTTGGCCAAGTTCGCCCAAAATACGAACAGCATATTCACGCTCAACACCATACCGGGGATGCATTAAACGATTCGCTAACTCACCGGAAGTGGTAAATAAGAGCAATCCTTCAGTATTAAAGTCCAAACGACCAACCGCAATCCAGCGACCCTGACGTGCTTTAGGCAAACGATCAAAAACCGTTGGACGACCTTCGGGATCGGATTGACTCACGATCTCACCTGCAGGCTTGTGATACAAAATTACGCGCGGAGGTTTTGAAGCAATTTTGCGGTGAACTGGTTTACCATTAATGCGCACTTGATCTGTTGGCCCAATGCGCTGACCAATATGGGCAGGCAGCCCATTAACAGATACGCGACCTTGAATAATAAGGTCTTCCATATCTCGACGCGAGCCCATGCCGACATCAGCTAGGACTTTATGCAACTTAACAGTATCTTCATCATCAGCGTCATCATCCAAGCCATCGAGGTCTGACCAAACTTCATCGCGCAAACTCATTGGCAAGTCGTCAACATTGGCAAACTGCAGACTACTCATCTCATCTTCACTAGGCACATCAGCGTCGTCATCATGACGTACGCGTTGAGCCCGACGCTCCGCACCAGTCTGATGAGAAACCTCATTTTCATTTACGCCATCAGGATTTTTGAGTTCTTCCGCCTCCGGCGCATCCAGTGCAGCATCAAATTCTCCGGAAACTACAGAGGCAAATAACGCCTCGCTCTCCGCGGGATTGGGGGCCATCTTAGAGGATTGATTTCCTCCTTGGTTGCCACCACCCTCGCGAGGGGCTTTGGATGCTTCGCTACCTTCTCTGCGAGGCCGATCCTTATTAAAGGGGCGCTTCTTGTTAAAAGGGTGCTTGCCACTGCCAGTTCGGCGTGGACGACGTTCGCTACCCTCGCGTCCTTCGGTCTTAGCACCATCCACATGGGGTGGAGCAGACTCAGAATGTGAGGGGGCTGCCGATGGATTATCTGCTGGGGATGAATTGTTTTCGTTAGAGCTTGTCATTAATGATTATTTTTGATCGTCCAATTTTTCATCAGACTGGGGGGTAACTTCTTCTACTTCTTCCATTATTTCTTCAACGGTTTCTTCTGTCACTTCAACCGTTACTTCTTCAAGTACTTCACTAGATATTTCATCTGCAGTAATTTCTGCTGTGAGATGGCCCACCGTCTCCACTATTGCAGTAGCATCAAATTCGATAATGGCTTGTCCAAGGTGCTCTGCTGCAGCCATGGGCGCAGTATCTTCCAGCATAGGCAAACTTTGCAAGTTTGTTAAGCTAAGATCATCTAAAAACTGCTTGGTAGTGGCATACAAGCCTGGACGACCTACCGTCTCTTTGTGGCCAATCACTTCTACCCAGCCACGATCTTCTAGCTGCTTCATTACATTTGTGCTTACCGTCACGCCGCGAATTTCTTCAATTTCACCTCGTGTTACTGGTTGCCGATAAGCAATAATCGCCAACGTTTCCATTACTGCCCGTGAATATCTAGGTGGCTTCTCGGGCGTAAGTCGATCGAGATATTCGCGCATCGACAAGCGACTTTGAAAACGCCAACCAGTCGCAATATGAAGAAGCTCCATACCCTTGTCATCCCATGCTTGCTGAATTTCGAGCAGGGCATCGTTGATCTCCGCTGCAGTGACATCCTCTACAAATAAGCGAGTGATATCGGCAACAGACAGTGGCTCCTGGGCGCACAGGAGGGCTGTTTCAATTACGCGCTTATTGTGATCGTCCATAAAATTTGGGCTATCAGGCAGTTTCCTGATGGGGCTTTAAAAAAAGTATTTCAATAATGGGTTTGGGTGTTCTATAGCTACTACAGGGACTCCATATTAAGGAGATTTGCCTGTACTGCAAGGATGCTCTTTTCGTACACCGTGGTGCCCATTATAAGGTAGCCTCAATACAATAGCCATATGCTTGAAATTAACCCCCCATCCCGACTACTTGATTCCAAAACCCACCAGCGCCGACGTTTTTTAAGCCGAGGCCTTGGTTTAGGGGCGCTAGCCAGCAGTTTTAGCCTTTCTGGCTGCGGCCTAATGGGCACCCAAAAACCGGTTATAGGTCTAGCACTAGGGGCGGGTGCAGCGCGAGGATTTGCCCATATAGGGGTAATTAAGGCCTTGGAAGCTCAAGGTATTAGACCTGATATCGTCGTTGGCAGTAGCGCTGGAAGTGTCATTGCCGCTTTGTTTGCCTCTGGCGCAACTGGAAATACCCTCAATCGCCTTGCCCTTAACTTAGATGAAGCCACAATTGCGGATTGGGGTTTGCCATTTGCCGGTCGCTTTGGTGGCCTCATTAAAGGTGACGCACTGCAGGCCATGATCAATCGAGAGGTGCAAAATAAAGCGATTGAGCAAATGCGCATTCCCTTGGGAATTGTGGCGACCGAACTGCAATCCGGTAAAGGCGTGCTGTTTCGGACTGGAAACACTGGCTTAGCCGTGAGAGCTTCTTGTAGTGTTCCAGGCGTTTTTCAGCCAGCAGTTATTGGCGGTAAAGAATATGTAGATGGTGGTTTAGTGGCGCCAGTGCCAGCGGCTTATGCAAGGCAAATGGGAGCGACCATCGTGATTGCAGTAAACATCTCTTCAGAGCCCATCCATCAAGATGCGAGTGGTACCTTTGGTGTCCTGCAACAAACCATCTCCATCATGCAACAAAGCATTAATCAATATGAATTAAAGAGTGCTGACATTGTGATCACTCCTCACCTCATGCAAATGAGTAGTGGCGATTTCAAATCAAGAAATTCCGCAATTCTAGCGGGTGAGGTGGCAGCGCAAGAACAAATGGCATTAATTAAAGCAAGACTGCGAGCCTGATTCAGCCTAGCTTGCAGGGGTAATTAAAGGCTACGAGATTTACGCTTGATTTTATTAACCTCATCAAGCAAATCTTGATGTTCGGCATTGCCCAGGTTCTCGCTACCATCCAAACGACGTGCCCCATCAAAACGCTTATCCCAGTAAACACTGGTCAGATCATCGACACGAACATTTGTCCCTTTGGATGGGGAGTGAATAAATTTATTGTCGCCAACATAAATGCCAACATGAGAAAAAGTTAGGCGCATCGTGTTAAAGAAAACCAGATCGCCAGGCCTCAACTCATCACGATTAACAGGTTTGCCTACGAGACTCATTTGTGTTGACTTACGTGGCAACAAAAAACCCAGCTTATCTTTAAAGACGTATCCAACAAAGCTACTGCCATCCAAGCCAGACTGAGGCAACTCCGCATCCCAACGATAACGCACGCCAATAACTTCCATTGCGCGATTAATTAGTTCATCGGACCTTACGGTCACAGAATCAGCCAAGCGATCAGAAACCCGAGCAAAGTAAGACCTGCCTACCTGAAACATTGATTCCTTGGGCACCTCTACAGAAGGCTCTTTTACAAACTCAGCACTAGAATCAGCTGCAAAAGCAGGATTAACACCAAGGAGGGTCGAAGCGAAGAACACTAAAGCCGCATGCATAGCAATGCGTTTGAGCAGGCGTCTGTGTGGATCTTTTTGAAAGGACATCCTGTCAGTTTAACAAAAAATAGGTAATGAGCCAAATATTGGATATAAGCCTAAGCCATTGTTTTTAATAATTTTTTTGCCTTAAATCAAAAAATATGCACCAAAATAGATCACTATAAAATAGTTTTTTAAGTTAATTCTGCCGCCATAAAGAGCTCTTTTGTATAGCTTTGGCGGGGATGTTTAATAAGTGTTTCGGTATCCCCAAACTCTACTACCCTGCCCTCCTTAAGCACTATGACTTCATGCGACATAGCCCGAATAACAGCCAAATCATGGCTAATCATTAAGTAGGCTAGGTTGTATTTCTTTTGCAATTCAGCAAGAAGGGCTAGCACTTGTTTTTGAATGGTGACGTCCAGTGCGGAAGTGGGTTCGTCCAAAACCAAAATCTGAGGCTTAAGAATCAGTGCACGTGCAATTGCAATACGCTGCCTCTGTCCTCCAGAAAACTCGTGTGGGTAACGCGTTAATGCCGAACGATCAATGCCGACCTCCCGTAAAATATCTAAGACGCGTACCTCACGCTCTGCCATAGAAATTTTAGGGCAATGGATATCCAAACCTTCAGACACAATTTGCATCACAGTCATGCGAGGTGATAGCGAACCAAAGGGGTCTTGGAAGATGACCTGCAAACTAGAGCGCATATTCCGACGTTCAATGGGTTTTAGTTTCTGCCAATCAGCTCCGAGCACATCAACGACGCCAGTGACTAGCGCAGCTGAGTCGCCTAGCAAACCAAGGACCGCCATCCCTAAGGTTGTTTTGCCGGATCCTGACTCACCAATCACACCAATCGTTTGCCCTTGTTTTAATGCAAAACTCACTTTACGTAAAACCTCATGACTGGATGATTTTTTGAACCAAGCTGTTCCCTCATTGCTTGGATAAGCAACCGATAAACTCTCAGCACTCAATAGCACAGGTGCCAAGGGCATTAATGGAGCTAGGTTTCGAACTGGTTCGCTATTAACTAGCGCTTGAGTGTAAGCATTCTCAGGGTGATTAAAAATCTGTTGAGTAGCGCCACACTCCATAAGACTCCCTTGATTTAAAACTGCTACGCGATGAGCAAAATGCTTAACCAAATTTAGATCATGGGTAATTAACAGGATCGCCATACCGCCATCATTCTTGGACTCTTCTTGAAGATCTTTTAATAACTCCAGAATCTGCAAACGCAAACTGACATCGAGTGCAGTCGTTGGTTCATCTGCAATCAGCAGACGTGGCTTACAAGCAAGCGCCATCGCAATCATGGCGCGCTGGCGTTGGCCGCCAGAAAGCTGATGCGGATAAGAATAAAACCGCTTATCTGCCTGGGGTATGCCCGTCTTCTTGAGTAATTCAATTGCGACAGAGACGCACTCTGCTTTGGAAATTAGTGGTTGATATACCCGCACTGCTTCCACAATTTGATTGCCTACCGTAAATAAGGGATTGAGAGCGGTCATGGGTTCCTGAAAGACCATGGCAATCTCACGCCCCCGAATCTGTCGAATTTCTTGAATAGGTAGGGCCAGCAAGTCGACTGAAACTTCTGGGGTTTTGGAATCTTTACCCCGCCACAGAATTCGACCAGATACTTTGGCGCTCTCTGGCTCAAGGCGCAAAGGCGAAAGCGCAGTCAACGTCTTGCCAGAGCCAGACTCACCAACCAGTGCTACACGTTCGCCTACGCCTATATCGAGATTCAAATGGTTGACGGCAAATTTTTCACGCCGGCCAGAGCCAAATGAAATACAGAGATCATCAAATCGTAATAGGGGTTGAATCACTTTAGGAAATGAGATCACGAGCGCCCGCCTTTCACAGTACTAGTTTTTCTAGTATCAAAAGCATCACGCAAAGCCTCACCCATAAAAGTCAATAAGAGCAAAGTAGTTACTAACACAACAAAAGTGGACAAGGAAATCCACCATGCATCTAAATTACTTTTTCCTTGTGAGAGCAATTCACCCAAGCTGGGTGTGCCAGGGGGTACTCCAAGCCCTAAAAAATCCAGGCTAGTTAAAGATAAAATAGCGGCGCTCATACGAAAGGGTAAAAAAGTAATCACTGGAGTCAAGCTGTTCGGCAAAATATGGCGACGCATGATTTGGAAATTGGTTAAACCAAGCGCTCTTGCAGCACGAACATATTCCAACGCACGATTGCGGAAAAATTCAGCGCGTACATAGTCTGAAAGACCCATCCAACCAAAGGCAGCTAGCAATATGATCAAGAGCCAAATGCTGGGATTAAAAATCGAGGCAAAAATAATTAGAAGGTAAAGCTCGGGCATGGCCGACCAAATCTCAATCAAGCGCTGAGATACCAAGTCAAACTTACCGCCAAAAAACCCCATCAATGAACCGGTAATGATCCCGACCCCAACACCTACAATCGTCAGCGCCAATCCAAAGAGAATGGATAAACGAAAACCATAAATCAAGCGCGCCAAAACATCGCGCCCTCGATCGTCAGTGCCCAGCCAATTCTCCCTAGATGGAGGTGCAGGATTGGGAACATTTGAAAAATAATTGAGCGTTTCAAAGCTATAGGTAATTGGCGGGTAAATCGCCCAATTACCTTCGCTAGTAATGTTGCGACGAATATCTGGATCCAAAAAATCAGTGGGGGTAGCAAAATCACCACCAAATACTCTCTCAGGTTGATTTTTTATAATTGGGAAATAAAAATGTCCTTGATATCGCACGATCAAAGGTTTGTCATTGGCGATCAACTCAGCACATAAGCTCAGTCCAAATAAGATCATGAAGAGCCATAAGCTGGCGTAACCTACGCGACTATTTTTAAAGCGCAACCAACGACTCATGAACCGCCCCCTGCACCGAACTGGATACGTGGGTCTACGTAAACATAGCAAAGATCAGAAATCAGCTTAGTAAACAAACCAATCAGGGTAAAAAGGTATAGGGTGCCAAAGACCACAGGATAGTCGCGACGCATAACAGATTCATAGGAAAGCAATCCCAGGCCATCTAATGAAAATAACGTCTCAATTAATAGGGATCCAGTAAAAAAGGCCCCAATAAATGCCGCGGGAAAACCCGTAACCAAGGGCAACAAGGCATTACGAAATACATGCTTCCATAGCACCTGTTGTTCAGTAAGCCCCTTTGCTCTGGCTGTAAGAACATATTGTTTTCGGATTTCCTCTAAGAATGAGTTCTTCGTCAACATAGTCACCACAGCAAAACTACCTAAAACCGATGCAGTGATAGGCAAAACCAAATGCCATAGGTAATCCATAACCTTGCCGATCCAACTGAGCTCATCCCAGTTATCTGAAGTTAGGCCACGTAGAGGAAATAGCTGCAGAAAACTGCCGCCGCCAAAGATTACCAACAACAATACGCCCAAGACAAACCCTGGAATAGCGTAGCCTACCAAAATCATGCTACTGGTGATGGCATCAAAGCGTGAACCATCGCGCACCGCCTTAGCTATTCCCAAGGGAATGGAAACCAAATAGGTAATAAAGAAAGTCCATAGACCAATACTGATGGAAACAGGGAATTTAGAAACCACTAAATGCCAGACACTCTCGTGCTGGTAGTAGCTTTGCCCTAGATCAAATCTCGCAAAGCGCCCCAACATCATAAAGTAGCGCTCCAAAGGAGGTTTATCAAAACCATAGAGCGCTTTGACCTCCTCCAAGCGCTCTGCATCAACCCCTTGGCGACCACGATAAGTTGCACCTGCGCCCGAGGACTCTGAGCCGCCTACCGCAGCATTGCCTTTGCCCTTCAATTCCAACACCATTTGCTCAACGGGGCCACCTGGAACAAACTGCACTACAGCAAAAGTTAAGGTTAAAACACCCAACAAAGTAGGGATCATTAAGAGCAATCGCTTAAAAATATATGCGCGCATTTGTCCTTGCATTATTTAGACTCTTCTTTCCACCAATTTTGCATAATCCATGGCTCGGCGGAGTAGTACAAAGGCGGCTCAGGATATCGCATCTCTTTACGATACGCTACTCGGTGTGTAGGGTTGTACCACTGCGGAATCACATAGTAACTATTCCACAATACTCGGTCCAGCGCTCTGGTAGCAGCACGCAATTCTTCACGGTTCTTCGCTTTTGTTACCTCATTAATTAAAGCATCTACTACAGGCGACTGAATGCCAATGACATTATCAGAACCCTTCTCTTTGGCGGCCTGACTACCAAAGCGATCCCACAATTCATTGCCTGGATTTTGTGAGTCTGGAAAACGTATAGTAGTCATGTCAAAGTCATACTCATTCATTCGCTTCTGATGCAAGGCAAAGTCACTCGTTCGAATATCGACCTCAATACCCAACTTCTCGAGATTACGCATATAGGCTGATATCACTCTCAAAAAGAATGGCCCATCCTCCACCATTTCAAAACGAAATGGCTCACCTTGCATATTGCGTAGTGCCCCATCGCGATATTGCCACCCTGCCTGAGCTAATAAGTCTCGAGCTTTCTTAAGATTTTTCCGCAAACTATTTGGGGGATTTGTCGATGGGGCCGGAGACATAGGGTCAAAGACGGCATCTGGAACCCACTGAGGATATTGCGCTTTGAGTGGTTTAAGTAACTTCAACTCTGCGTCAGTTGGTTTGCGCGGGCCATCAAAGTTTGCACTAAGGTCGCTATTGGTGAAGTAACTATTAATCCGCCCATATTGATCGAAAAAAATTTGGCGATTGAGCCATTCAAAATCCAATGCATAACCCAATGCCTCTCGAACGCGTGGATCGTGAAAAATTGGGCGACGCATATTCATGGCGAAACCCTGCATACCGGCGCCATTATGATTTAAAAAAGCCTTTTTGAGCAAAATACCATTATCAAATTTAGAGCCGACATATCCTTTAGCCCAAATCTTAGCGCGGTACTCGACTAAAGCATCGAACTCACCTGCTTTAAATGCTTCGAGACGAACGGCATCATCACTGTAGAGCTTGTACAAAATGCGATCAAAGTTATAAAAACCCACGCGCACATTTAACGGTTTACTTAGCTGATCAACCCAGTAATTAGGATTCTTTTTATAGACAATAGATTTGCCTGCTTTAAAAGACTCAATCAAATAAGGGCCACTACCAATAGGGGTTTCAAAAGCCAGATTTTCAAATGGAATCATCGAACCATTCGCAGCCTTGCCCCAGTTGCGGGAAAAAATAGGAAGTGTGCCCACCATGATGGGCAGCTCTGTGTTGCTATTCTTAAAATCAAAACGCACTTCACGCTCAGATAAAACCACGGCCTGCTTTACATCTGCAAAAGTTGTTTTATAGCGAGGGTGGGCTTTACCACTCATTAAGACGTCAAAACTATATTTAACATCCGCAGCCAATACGGGAGTACCGTCAGAAAATTTGGCCTCAGGTCTAATCCTAAAAGTAGTGGACTTGTGGTCCGCGGCAACTTGAATATCTTCCGCAAGCAGGCCGTAAATGCTGGAAACCTCGTCAGCGCTCCCTTCAGCCAAGGATTCAAACATCAATTCAATTCCAGGCGCACTTACTCCACGCAGTGTAAAAGGATTGAATTTATCAAAACTGGTTCTTTGCCCTGGGTTGGGCAAAGTCAGCGTCCCACCCCTGGGGGCATTGGGATTCACGTAGTCAAAGTAACTAAACCCGTCTGGGTATTTCGGTTTGCCATACTGGGCTATGCCCTGAGCAGCTTGCGTTTGATTGCCCAGCACCCCTGCAATAAGAGTAAATAAGAAACTGAGGAAGATCTGACGGATGGGGGTGGGAGTAAACATATATGCAACAATTGTAGATAGCAAACTACATTTGAAGCAAAGGACACATTATGGGCTTTCTCGCTGGCAAAAAAATTCTTATTACCGGCCTTCTTTCTAACCGCTCTATTGCCTATGGTATTGCTAAGGCATGCCATCGCGAAGGGGCAGAATTAGCCTTTACCTACGTGGGTGACCGCTTCAAAGACCGCATTGTCGATTTTGCTAAGGAATTTGCAACTGATCTCATTTTTGACTGCGATGTCAGCAGCGATGAGCAAATTGAGGCTCTTTTTAAAGATTTAGCTAAAACCTGGCCTCAGTTTGACGGATTTGTACATGCCATCGGCTTTGCCCCTCGCGAAGCTATTGCAGGCGACTTCTTGGACGGTTTGAGCCGTGAATCCTATCGTATTGCCCATGATATTTCCGCTTATAGCTTCCCTGCAATGGGTAAAGCAGCTTTGCCTATGCTCCGCCCCAATGCGGCATTGCTGACACTTACGTATTTGGGCTCAATGCGTACTGTGCCTCACTACAACACCATGGGTCTAGCAAAAGCCTCTTTAGAGGCCTCTGTGCGCTACCTCGCCAATTCATTAGGCCCTAAAGGTATTCGTGTAAATGCTATCTCTGCTGGGCCGATTAAGACTTTAGCCGCCTCCGGCATTAAAGACTTTGGCAAGATTTTAGGTGCCGTTGAGGCAGCCGCGCCAATGCGTCGCAATGTCACCATTGATGATGTAGGAAATGCAGCTTCATTCTTACTTTCGGATTTGGCCAATGGTATTACTGCTGAGATCGTGTATGTCGACAATGGCTTTAGCCAAGTTGCAGGCGGAATGGGCGAGTAAGATTGAGCGAGCCACAACCTAGCCCAGTTTCACTGAAAGAAGCATTAAAGTTTTGGGCCAAGCTAGGTTTTATTAGTTTTGGTGGTCCTGCTGGCCAAATTTCAGTTCTGCACCAAGAGTTAGTTGAAAAGCGTCGCTGGATTTCGGAGAGGCGCTTTTTGCACGCACTGAACTATTGCATGTTGCTACCAGGCCCTGAAGCCCAACAGTTAGTGACCTATATTGGCTGGTTGATGCACCGAAGTTGGGGTGGCATTCTTGCGGGCACCCTTTTTGTTCTGCCATCACTGTTCATTTTGATCGCTTTATCATGGGTCTACCTTACCTTTGGGCATGTACCTTGGATTGCGGCAATCTTTTTTGGCATCAAGCCTGCAGTCACCGCCATTGTTCTGCATGCGGCAGTTCGCATTGGCAAGCGCACGCTACATAATCAGCCCTTGCGCTGGATTGCAATTGGCTCGTTTTTGGCAATTTTTGTCCTCAATCTGGCTTTTCCTTTAATTGTTTTAGTGGCGGCGACCGTTGGCATTTGGGGCGGTAAACGCTATCCACAATATTTTCAACAAGCTGGGGCATCTGGCAAAAATGAGGCGAAGTCTTACGGTCCTGCACTTATTGACGATCAAACGCCTAGCCCTGAGCATACTCAGTTCAAGTTGCATAAAACCCTAATGCATACAACGGTTGCCCTAGTTCTTTGGATTACGCCCATTGCTGCCTTGATATTGGTCTTTGGGTGGCATACCCTCTACCCAGAAATTGCTTGGTTTTTTACCAAGGCCTCATTCCTGACTTTTGGTGGTGCTTATGCGGTATTGCCCTATGTTTATCAAGGGGCAGTAGATCAATTTCACTGGCTCAGTGCTGGACAAATGATGGATGGGCTTGCCTTAGGTGAGACTACACCTGGACCACTCATTATGGTCGTAGCTTTTGTTGGTTATCTTGCAGGGCACATTCAGCATCTTATTGGCTATAGCAACCCATTTTGGTTTGGGGTGCTTGGGGCCTGCATAGCAACCTGGTTTACTTTTCTACCTTCATTCTTTTTCATTTTAGTTGGCGGCCCCCTCATTGAGTCGACGCATGGCAAGTTGAGCTTTACTGCACCCTTGACTGCGATTAGTGCGGCAGTAGTTGGCGTCATCGCCAATCTTGGCCTATTTTTCGCTTATAACGTCTTCTTGCCTCATGGCTTAGGTGGATCGATCTCTTGGATTTCTATCGTCATTAGCCTACTTGCAGGTCTAGCCCTGTTTAAGTTTCAAAAGGGCATTCTCCCGGTTTTAGCGGGATCCGCTCTAGCTGGTCTCCTATCGTATTTAGTAGGTAGTTTATTGATCTAATAGATCGGCGTTTTTTACTGAAATTGGCATAATGGGGCTTATGCGAATTGAACCTCAAACTATTTCCCATCTCCAGGAATGGGCTGGGAAAACAGAGTCTACTAAAGACACTGTCACAGTCGCTCCCGTGCGCGCACTCTCAGCAACCTTAGATCATCTGGATCCCGACCCCATTAAGGGAGATTTTTTGCCAGAACTTTGGCATTGGCTCTACTTCTTGCCACATGCGCGTCAATCAGAAATTGGTCCAGATGGGCATCCTAAGCGAGGTGGATTTATGCCACCAGTCCCCTTGCCACGTAGGATGTGGGCTGGAAGTCGCCTTCAATGGCTTGCCCCATTAACCGTAGGCGAAGACATTGAGCGAGTTTCCACAATCCAATCGGTTACTCATAAATCAGGCCGAAGTGGTGATCTGATTTTTGTTTTAGTTAAACATGAGATCTCCAATCAGAATGGATTGGCTTTAATTGAAGAGCATGACATTGTTTATCGCGATGTTGCGGGTGCTAACGATAAGCCGGTAGCCCCAACGCCAGCACCCACAAATGCTACATGGTCTAAAACAATTACGCCTGATGATGTTTTACTATTTCGCTACTCTGCCCTCACGTTTAACGGTCATCGAATTCACTACGATCGAAAATATGTGACAGAGGTGGAGGGCTACCCAGGTTTAATTGTTCACGGCCCTTTGATTGCTACCTTATTAGTAGATTTAGTGCGTCAAAGCATTCCCGCTTGTAAATTAAAGCGTTTTGAATTTCGCGCCATTCGCCCCGCCTTTGATATTCATCCACTGAAGGTCTGTGCAAAACCCGATCTTGAAAATGATCCCTCCGGAAAAACGATTTTGATTTGGGCGCAAGATCATGAAGGCTGGTTAACCATGCAAGCTACTGCTGTATTAGCCTAGTATGCCCACACCCCATTTATCCCAAAAATTAGCCAGCTTTGCCGCGCAACTACAAATTAGTGATGTGCCGCAAAAGGTAATTCATCGCGCAGAAGATTTATTGGTGGATTGGTTTGGTTCCGCCATCGCTGGTAAAGGATCCCGTCCTGTAGAAATCATTACTCACTTTGCACAGCAGATGGGCGGCTTCTCTCATTCGCATGCGGGTCCTTCTGAGCTACTAATGAGTCGCACCAGTTCCAGCCCTTTTTTGGCTGCGCTAGGCAATGCCGCTGCCTCCCATGTCGCCGAACAAGATGATGTTCACAATGGCTCCGTATTTCATCCAGCTACCGTTGTTTTTCCTGCAGCGCTAGCGACGGCTCAAGCTATTGGCGCCTCTGGTGAAGAGCTACTCACCGCAGCTATTGCAGGCTACGAAGTCGGCATTCGCGTTGGAGAATTCTTAGGCCGCTCGCATTACAGAACATTTCATACAACTGGAACTGCAGGCACACTTGCGGCGGCAGCTGCAGTAGGTCACCTATTAAAGCTAAACCCCGAGCAAATGTTGCATGCCTTTGGTTCAGCAGGGACCCAATCAGCCGGTCTTTGGGAATTTTTACGTGACGGGGCTGATTCCAAACAATTGCACACTGCACATGCATCTGCTGCTGGCTTAATGTCTGCCTACTTGGCCCAGTCTGGATTTACCGGTGCGCGACATATCTTGGAAGGCAAGCAAGGGTTGGCTGCTGGTATGTCAACGGATGCGGATCTGAGCAAGCTCACTGACAACTTGGGGGTTCGCTGGGCTATTGCTGAAACCAGCTTTAAATTCCATGCCTCTTGTAGGCATACTCACCCTGCTGCAGATGCGCTATTGCAGGTCATGCTATCGCACAACCTTGCGCCTAGCGACATCAGTAAAGTGGAAACTTTAGTGCACCAAGGGGCCATTGATGTTTTGGGTCCGATAACAAACCCGATTACCGTCCATCAATCAAAGTTTTCGATGGGAACTGTTTTGGCTTTAATTGCCCATTATCAATTTGCAGGCCTGCAAGAATTTTCAGAGCACTTTCATGATGAAGCGATTTGTAATTTTCGTGATCGGGTCATCATGATTTTAGATCCTGAAGTCGATAGCGCCTATCCGCAACGATGGATCGGTAAAGTTAAAGTGTATTTACACGACGGTTCCATTTTAGAGGGGCGAGTAAATGAACCCAAAGGGGATCCGGGCAATACTTTAAGTCGTACAGAAATTACCGATAAAGCTCTGCGTCTTGCCGCTTTTAGTGGTGGCGCATCACCCAGCGAAATGAATACAGTGCTTAAGCTCTTGTGGAATATTCGTAAACAGCCCAAGATAGGCTTCTTGCTGACCTAGCTTATCTTATCTATTATTCATCAACCCCCACCCTCTTTTTATGAATCCACTTGATACCCCTCTTGGCTTTAGCTGTAACTTTTTATTTGTACCTGGCACACGTCCTGAACGCTTTTTGAAAGCCTTAAATAGTGGAGCAGATGCAGTAGTTTTGGATTTGGAGGACGCCGTCGCCGATGGCGATAAGGAGAAAGCCCGTGACTCGATTCGAGCAGCATGGCCTACCTTTTCAACAGAAGAAAAAAAACGTTTAGTGATTCGATCCAATTCACCGGGCAGCCGTTACTACGCTGCCGATCTGATTTTGGCTCAAGAGTTACATATTGCCTGTTTACTAATTCCAAAAAGTGAATCACTTGATCAAATTAATGGTGCGGCACTAATACTACCCAATACCGCAATTATTCCGATGATTGAAACCGCTATCGGCCTTGATCACCTCAACGATATTGCCAATTCGCAACAAGTATTACGTCTAGCCTTAGGTAATCTCGATCTTCAGGCAGATCTGGGAATGGTTTGCGATATACAAGAATCCGAATTACAAATGGCTCGCTATCAAATTGTCTTGGCTTCACGAGTTGCAAAGATTTCTCCTCCAATAGATGGGGTTACTCCATCCACAGATGATATTGAGCGCATTACTAGTGATGCTCAGCGGGCTAGACGAATGGGTTTTGGTGGCAAGCTTTGCATCCATCCAAAACAAATCCCTTTGGTCAAAATGGCTTTTATGCCCACCACCGAAGAGATTGCGTGGGCCAACAGAGTGATTGAGGCAGACCAATCATCCAAAGGTGGCGCCGTACAATTAGATGGCCGCATGATCGATCGCCCCGTCGTCCTTCTCGCGCGAAGAATTTTGGCGATTAGTGGTAAACACTAGCAAAGATTTTTCTTAAGGCTGGCAAAATTAGCAAGCATAAAAAAGGAGATATTTATGAAAATTAAAAGAAATTGGCTCATACCAATCGTAGCAATTGTTAGCGTTCAGTGTTTGTTTGCCAGTAGCATTGCCTTAGCCCAAAAAGATTGGCCAACACGGTCTATTTCACTAGTAGTTCCCTTTGCGGCCGGCGGCCCAACTGACACTATTGCGCGCCTGATCGCTGTACCTATGGGCCAAGCTTTGGGGCAAACAGTGATAGTAGATAACGTCCCAGGTGCAGGTGGCACAATTGCCTCCACTAAAGTGGCTCGAGCTACTCCCGATGGTTACACCATCTACATTCATCATATGGGTATGGCGACAGCCAATGCACTGTATGACAAGCTACCCTACGATCCATTGACGAGCTTTGAATACATTGGCCAAGTAGCAGATGTGCCCATGGTATTGCTCGGTAAAAAAGATTTGCCAGCCAATAACTTTAAGGAACTTGAGGCCTACATCAAGGCAAATGGCTCGAAGGTAACCATGGCTAACGCAGGTCCAGGGGCTGTTTCTCAGTTATGTGGACTGCTCTTTCAAAGTCGCTTAGGAATCAAGCTCACCAACATTCCCTACAAAGGAACTGGTCCCGCATTAACAGATTTGTTAGGCGGTCAGGTTGATCTTTTATGCGATCAAACTACCCAAACGATTCCTTATATTAAGGATGGTCGCGTCAAGGTATTTGGTACCACCACCATGAAGCGTTTACCAGCCATTCCCAATGTACCCACTCTGAATGAACAAGGTCTCAAAGGTTTTGAAGTCAAGGTATGGCACGGAGTGTATGCTCCAAAAGGTACGCCACAACCAGTCTTAGATAAACTCAATGCCGCCCTCAAGAAGGCATTGAACTCACCTGATGTGAGAAAGCGCTTAGAAGATGCCAACATTGATATTGTGCCGATGGAAAAAGTATCCGCTCAAGGCCTCAAATCACACCTAGAAAGTGAAATCAATATTTGGGGTCCAGTGATTCGTAAGTCGAATATTTCGGACTAATTAAGCATTAATGATCATTAAAAAGCCAGCTAAATGGACTAACCCCCAAAAGCTGGCTTTTTAGTTTCCTCACGAATCAATAAAGCATTCTAAGGGTTGCTTTCTGTAAATTATTTACAGGGATATTGCTGCGCAAGGAAGCGGATTAATGTTTTAGCTGCACGCTCTTGATTAAATTGTGGATGAATTTGGTTCCATAATAAAAACTGCTCGAGTATCGCTTCGCGAGTACCGCTCTGCTCTGGAAAGCAAATGCTGGGTTTTGTATTGAGATTTTTATTTGCTAAATACGATTGGTATACGCCTTCACCAAATCCAAAGCAAAAGTTTTGCGCATCAATATCGTTAGTATTTTTACAAAGCGACACCAAAGCAGCTGTAGATGCATCGCTAGTGTTGAGCACTGTTTGTGCAAATGCACTTTGCAACGATGCAATCGCAATAACAACAAGTAATATCACTCTCAAGGTATTTTTAAATATAGTCATAGCTCTATTTTCTTAATATGAATTAACGTCTAAATCCGCCCATACGACCACCGCCGAATCCTGCGCGACCGCCAAAACGATCTTGATTGGAATCAAAGCGCGCTTGATCTCTGAGGACATTTTCTTGCGCCGCTTCACGGTAGGCGCTGGGATTAGACCTATCCTCCTGAGCATCATTACGCGACTCTTGATTTAATCGATCCACCTGAGTGCGCTCTTGGGGCGTAGCATTTTTCTGAAAATCACTATCTGCACGCTGGCTCGCAGATCTGGCCACCTGCTTATCTTGAGGGGTAGCGTTATTTTTCCAGTCATTCATGAGTCGCTGCTGGTTTTGAATGCTACTTGGCCCAATGATGCCTCGCGTAGATCTGCCAGCCGAACCGGTATTGTTTACATTGATGGTCCCAGATGACCAGCTAGGAGTTGCCCAAAAAGCATCGCCTACCGCTAAGCCCATGCCAAAGGTCATGGCGCCCCAAGCTGGGTTATATGCAGGATATGGCGGATAGGCTGGGTAAGGCCAAGATCCATAAACTATCGTAGGGTTATATGCTGGCACATACACAATTTGGGTATTAGGAGGGTCGATGATGACATTGGAGTCAATCCCTGTGGTGACTGTCATTTGCGCATTCGATTTAAGGGTGCCTGCTTGCACAGCACGTTTACGAAGTGTCTGTACTGCCTTCATCGTATCAGCAGGCTGCAGCTTATAAGCATTACCTAAATTTTGCGTCCACTGTAATTGATTACCCATCATCCCAAGAGATTGTGGAAAAGAAATGAGTG
Organism: uncultured beta proteobacterium; assembly: GCA_903846025.1. GTDB lineage: Bacteria > Pseudomonadota > Gammaproteobacteria > Burkholderiales > Burkholderiaceae > Polynucleobacter. Next base: position 28,038 of record CAIMZP010000007.1, read on the forward strand.
ATTTAACGCTATCGTTCCAGGATTGCGCCTTTAAAGCATTTTGAAGTTGCGCTTCTTTTAAGTTAGCATTACTTCGCTGCCAGTTATATGCCTCAGCCACCTCTAAAGGATAGGTTGAGGCCAATAACATCAAAGAAAGCAAAGGGTCTGGATAGAGGGCAATTGGAGAAACTAGAGACTCTAGTTGCGCTGTATTCATTAACAGTGGCGCAACCCCATAGCTTGAGTTTGAATCATTGCTTTGAGAAGATGTGTCGAACTGGTTGGAGGAATTTGAGCTTCCCGCGCAGCCATTAATGAAAGCAATCATCGATACCATCGCAATAAGACGTACTGAATTTTGCTTATAGTTAAATTGCTTTACTGATTTCATAAAAAACCTCAATAGATTTTATTATCTCTTTTTTTGCTAACCCGCCCTAAACAAATATCCTGACTGGGCTTTCTCACGGTGCTGGCGATACAAATAATAAAAACTTCCAAACAAAGCCCAAAAAGCTAAAAATGGATCTATTACATAGTCCCATAAATTACGAGATTCATGCCAATGGCCAGACCACGAAATAACAGCTAAGGCCAAAATCCAAACCCCCTTAGTCCAACCAATAAGGCCACAAATTACTGCAAAAATTAACACCGCAATTAATAAACCGATCGAACCATAACCCCAAGCATAGGGATCAATCATTCCAAGACCTAGCGCCATTGGATAAAACCCAATAGCTATCAAGCCAATGGTGAACTTAAACCCAATGGGCGTGGCTTTACCCTTGGGTATCAAGGAGCTCCATAGCAACAATAAGCTAACGATACTGAGGTCGCCCGTAATGCCTCGGACATACCCAGCTAACGGTAACTCCATAGACATACCTAGTGGCCAAAAAAAGATGTTCCCTAGCATTAGCAGTAAGAGTACACGAACACCAAATGGGATCTCGCCTGGAATCAGTTTTTGCATCAGCCAAATGCAGATTATGGAACAGGAAATCGACATCTCAATCAGAGCAATGCTTTGCATGTAGTTATTCATGGTTGCGTCTCTTTGGATATTATTTTCTCTGGGGTTTTTAGTTGACTATGTACATGCTCAACCCAATCGGACCCAAAATAGACATGACGAATTTTTTTACGATCCCAGGTATATACCAAATGTACATCGCTACCATCTGCAGTAATTAAATAGGGATATGAAAATTCCCGACGCTGTTCGTTAGGTAAGGCCTCATCATCCTCGAGCACTTGGACCACCTGCCAATCATTCATCTGACCCTCACTCATCATCATGACTAAGCGATAGCGTCCCGTTTCAATGTTATTAAGTACCATCAGCCGCAAACCATTATTAAGTGTCAAAGCAGCTATTGCAGAATTGGGGTTGGGTATCGGGATATCCCCCGCAACTTGCCAGCTTTTTCCAGCATTGCTGGTTTGACTTACTGGAATTTGCTTTACCTGAGCGCTACCTCTTGTTTGCCTGAAGAATGCACTCGCTTGCTGTGCATCATCTACAAAAACAACTGGCTGAATAGCGTCACGTCCAGAACTCATACGACGTTTATCAATAACTTGGTCAACGTCAATTCTCAAGAATTCACCGAATCGACCGATCCACTCGTGATAGGCTGGCAAGCCCAGAAGACCATCAGAAAATGGTAGTGCTGGTGACTTTACTAATGTACTGAGATTTATTAACGGAGATGTAATGAGCCGTTTTGGCTGTCCCCACGTTAAGCCCTCATCATCAGAGATGATGGTAGAGATTGAGCTGCCAGCCCAACCTCCAATCGAAACTGTTACAAAAAATAACTGTAGGCGGCCATCAGCCATTCTGGTGGGAACAGGATTTCCCAACTTAGCGATATAGCGTGATAGCCCAGTCTCTGCACTCACACGATCCATTACTACTGTAGGAGCACTCCATTTAGCCGTCTGAGGATCAAATACAGCGCTATTAATAACAACATCTTTAGCGCCTTCCCTGCTTCCTGAAAACCAAAAAGCCCGAATCCCACCATCTTTTAAAACAATCAGAGAGGCCGCATGAACAGAAGCAGCCCCCGTATCAGGCAACCAATTTAATTGTGCTTGAGTAGCGCTTGATTTAACGGATGATCCATTCTTATAGAGTGGGATAGTTCTGGTGATTTCTGGTGATAACGCTTCGATCGATGCGGTTTTGACGGCATCAGTCAATTTAAATGGCGCCCATGCAGGCTGACTATCAATATGCAGGTAGCCTAATACTGCGGAGAGCATTAAAAAACAGAGCGCAATCACCCGAGTCATCGACAGGCATCCTTTTCTGTAGAAAGAGGTGATATGGTGACGGGGGTAGAAATCAAGTATTCATTTACAAACAAATATTTACCGATTTCACCCATCAATATTGCCTTAATTTCTGCATTAGACTGACGGGCTCGCATCTCCATACGCTGCCCCAGAATTTTGCAGGATTCACAAAGTTCAGGTTGAGTCCCCATAGGCATTTGCACTGCGACCAAAGGATAGGCACTAGTAAGGCCTTCGATATTGCCAGCGTCTTTTGCTAAATAGCCATGCAATTGCGCGCCAGGTAAAAGTAAGCGGTACTCTTCATCCTTGGCGCGATAGTCACATGGAATCCAAACCTCTTGCCCAACAACACTCTGAATAGATGTGGCGTTATAACGCCCTAAACTACCCTCCAATGGAGAAAGGCTGCTGGTCAAAGCGCAATAACAGATAAAGCATGCAGATAAAGCAATCGACTTGGACTTATTCTTGCTAAACAAACCCACCAAGACAAGAACAATCGCAGCACTTATCAATATCCAATGCCAGTGAGGGTATGCCCATACCCCCAACTCTCCCGAAAAATGTGTTGCCTGTAAATTAGCGCCCACCCAGAGCAAGCTTACTAAAAAAATTAGTTGCACTACTAAGGCAACGCGAAAGCCCCATAAAGGTAAGCGATCCCAATGTAAGGCGATGAGTGCAGCAAAGGCTGGCATTACTGGCAGAAGATAACGTCCAGAGCGCTGGCTGGGAAAACTAAAAATAATAAAGAAGGCTGCTATCCATAGAAGTAATAACATTTCCTCAATAGAAAGGAAACGACGCTGACGCCAACATTGAATTAATGTTGAAATCAAAACAAACAAAAATAAACCAGCATTGGCGAGAGTTGTGAGCACTAGCATCCAAATACTGTCACCACCTCGCACTAAATCCAAAAGGTAACTGTTACTACGCGCATCAAACTTACCCGCATTTTCACCAAGTACAAACTCCCTCCAAACTGCCTCCGGAAAAGGATCTAAGACAAACCAGAGGGCAAAGATAATCAAAGCCAAGGCAACGATCAAAAAGACTTTGTAGGCATCTTGAATTATTAACTTAGATGCGCTCCACTCACGCCAGCGCCAATAGTACAAAATTAAAGCAACTGAAGCAGGCACGATATAAGCAAATGATTTTGCTAGGAGCGCCACTCCAAAGCAGATTCCTGCAATTACTGGGAAAAGGAACCTAGAATCGAAAGCGGCTTTGCCCCAATACAACAAAGCCATAAAGGGTAAGCTTAACCAGAAGACCTCTGGGGAATCAGTGAGGAATGGGCGACCATAACGATAGGTGGCAAAAAAGGAGAGCCAAACTAACCCCGCAAGTAATCCAGTCTGCGTTCTGCCACTAAATCGACGGACTGCTAAAAATAAGAAAAATGCCGTGAGTCCGGTATAAAAAACACTAGGCCAGCGCAGCGCTGCAAGCGTCCAGTCACTACCCCAGTGCGTGCTTGCAATTCCCTCCCAAAATACCAGCGGTGGTTTGGTATTTTTGATGCCCACCATCTCCGATTGCAGCGGCAGCCAAGAGCCCGTACCTGCAGTCATTCGGACTATGTGCATATAAGGATACTCATCGCCGTTTTTGGGGGCAAATCGACTATCTAGCCCATACAGGTAAGTAAATACGCCCAGAAGCAGGATCAGGATTGCGCTACGGAATGTGAAAGTACCTCGCATCGTGACAGTTTAAAGGTCTTATCGTCACTAATGGAAATTCCCAGTCCGATCAATCCCCAAACACCCTCACCACCGGGCTCATGCATCAGCTTCGACGCAAAACCACTTAACTCCTTATCATACAAACATACGAGCAATAAGATGACTCTCAAATGAATCATTGCCCAAAACAGAATGCGATCAACCAGAACAATGGAGATTATTCCCATGCGACCACGGTATTTGAAGTCAGTTTTTCTGGCGATGTCTTTTTTAGGCTTAGCCCAATGGAATGAAGTCACTTTTGCGCAAAGTGCTGAGCAGCTCTATGAACGTGCTCTAGCTGGCACCTGCACCAATTGCCACGGCACAGATGGCAAAGGTGTAGTTGATGGCGGCATACCCCTTATTAATCAGCTGAGTAGCGCAGAAATACTGACGCAATTAAAAGCTTACAAGTCAGGAACACTTGACGGTACCATCATGCCGCAACTGGCAAAAGGTTACTCCGATCAACAGCTCACCACTATTGCCAATCAATTTGGCAAAAAACCATAAGAGGTTATGATGGATCGTCGACATTTTATTGGTCAAAGTGCTGCAGCGCTTGGCTTGCTAGCAGGCTTTTCAGGGCAGGCTCGAGCCAATCTTTCTAAGGCCGAAATTCTAGTGATCGGCGGGGGGTATGGTGGAGCTACTGCTGCCAAATATTTACGCCTCTTTTCAAATAATACCGCTCGGGTGACTTTGATTGAACCCAATACCGCATTTTTATCCTGTCCATTATCTAATCTAGTGATCGGTGGATCACGCACCATGTCGGAGATCACGACATCATATGAAAACCTTTCTAAGCGCCATGGAATCAAGATCATCCAGGAGTCCGTTGTCAGTATTGATGCTGATAAAAAAACCGCCAAACTTTCCTCTGGAAAAATCCTGCGCTATGACAAGATAGTTGTTTCTCCAGGTGTAACGCTGATAATGGACAGCATTGAAGGTCTTGCGCAGGCAAATAAAGAGGGTGTTACCCTCCAGGCCTGGAAAGCAGGTCCAGAAACAGTAGCGCTGCACAAGCAACTAGTTGGTATGCGTGAAGGTGGCACATTTGCCATCAGCATTCCTGAGGCACCCTATCGCTGCCCTCCTGGGCCTTATGAACGCGCCTGCTTGGTAGCTAACTATTTGAAACAACACAATCCTAAATCTAAAGTACTAATTTTGGATGCTAACCAAGATGTCACCTCCAAGGGTGCGCTATTTAAAAAAGTTTGGGCAGAACAATACGCTGGAATGATTGAATATCTTCCAAGGCACAATGTCACCGCAGTTGATGCAAAAACTAAAACCATTAAGCTTGAAGTCCAAGAAGACTTCAAGGCTGACGTTCTTAATCTGCTGCCCGCTATGAGCGCTGGAGAAATTGCAGTCAATAGCGGTTTAGCTAATTCCAACGGGAAGTGGGTAAATGTACATTTCATCAATTTTGAATCTACTGCTCGCAAAGATATTCATGTGCTGGGAGATTCCATTCAGGTGGCTAATGCAATGCCCAAGTCAGGACA
>CAIMZP010000008.1 GCA_903846025.1 uncultured beta proteobacterium
AGGAAACGCTCTATGGCCATGAGGTCGAGGTTATTGATGTTCTGAGTGAGCTAACGGACGAAGAAATCGATCAATTTGAAGATGCGGGAGAAGATAGGCATCTGAATTCTCCCTAATAAAGTCGTCTTGATATTCATACCGCAAGACAAGATCTTTGATTCTTTTAAGAGTCCACGAATTCGGTTTGTTTCGCGTTCTTTTCAAGCCGATTAAATCTAACCAGTCATTTCGTATTGCACCTGCATACGCCCCATTAAAACTGGTAAATTTTGCATACGAACCAGACTCCTGTGCCACCCTAAAGACATTTTCAAAATTGTTCCAATATCCTGGGGGTACCTGAGGAGAAATCATACGGGCGCAAATTTCGTCGAGCCACCCATTATTTTTTGCAGACCGAAATGCAGAAAAAGATTTTGCTTTGAAGTGTGATTTAACTTTATATTTTTTTGCCTCCTGAGCACACCGATCTTTGGTCCAAGAAAAATTATGGGCCTTAGGCGTTGTCATATGCTTGCAAATTTCATCCATCCAGCGATTTCTTACGGCACATGCATAAGAGTTGGGATTCCCCCTTTCATAATCAATGCGATGATTAAATTGCGCTGCGTCCCTAAGACAATCCTCAAATTTTCTGTAAATCCTAAGTGGTTTGATTGGTTTTCTTGTTTTCATTTTTTAAATCCCCCGTCAATATGTCTCAGTTGCAATTTTTTTAAGCAGCAAACGAGCCTCTCATCACATTTGCTCTTATCACAGGCATTATGCATGAAATTAAACCCAATAGTGTTCTAAGTCATTGTATTTAAAGGATAAAAATCGCATTGGGTGTATTTATCAAGCGAAATTTATAACGCACCTATTGAAAAACCAGGGTTACTTGAACCCTTAAATCCATTTCTTAACTATTTATTTATAAATAACTCCTTAAGTCATATAAAGATTGATTTATGAATCATATTTATTGATAATCTATATCTTAAGGTGTAGACTTTTGAATGTGAACCCAAAACTTAACAAAAATGCCTCATGCGCGTAGATCAACAGCTAGCACTTTCATCTAAGCAAATTAACGAATCGACTTCGTTGGCGGAGCAATTGGTTAATTTGCGACTTGCACGCCGAGTTCGCCAGAGTGAAGCGGCGATTCGCGCCGGTCTTTCTCGCACTACCGCCCAGCGTATTGAAAAAGGTGATCCTGGTGTCGCCATTGGCGCACTCTTGCGCTACCTAGATGCAATCGCTCCAGGCATGACCTTATTGCAACTATTAAACGGTAATGATCCCTCAATTGTTGCTATGGAACGTCGCTCTCGTCCGCAGCGCGTGCGGGTATTAAATACATCCGAAATGAAAGCACTTGATTTCTAATGGCAAATTCCACTAAGGATTTATTTGTATTTGCCAATCTGGATGGGCAGTTTGCACCTGCCGGCCAACTAAGCCTAGATGAGGAGGGGTCAAATCTCATAGCCTCTTCCTTTGCTTATGGTTTGCGCTATCTAGAAAGAAGCAACGCGCAAGAAATAGACCCAGTTGCGCTTACTCTGAAAAATAAAGATGAGATTCGCGGTCGGCGATTAGTGCCACCTAATGGGCTTGAGGCTTTTGGTGGAATTCGCGATGCAGCCCCAGATGCCTGGGGAAGAAGAGTGATTGAAGCCAGATTAAAGGTTCCGTCTAATAGCTTGCCAGAATCCACCTACCTTCTTGAGGCGGGTAGCGATCGGATTGGCGCTTTAGATATCAGAAGCTCTTTAGCGGATCAAGAGCGCCCTGCGCACGAAACGATTCATAACCTCTCTTATTTACTAGATGGTGCTCAAAAGATTGAAGCGGGCTTGCCCGTTTCTGATGCATTAGCCAGAATTCTCGTTGCCGGAAGCGGCCTAGGGGGCATGCGCCCCAAAGCGAGCGTGCGTGATGATGAGGGTATTTTATGGATGGCAAAGTTCCCAGGTAACAATGATGGCCCACTAGACATACCCAGTATTGAATATGCCACCATTCAGTTGGCAGAGCTTGCTGGTCTGAATGTAGCCAAGACTAAGTTAGAGCAAGTGGGTGCAAAGAAGATCCTGCTGGTTCAGCGCTTTGATCGCTCATGGAATACTGCTAGTGGGCCCATCGAAATACGTCATCACGTAGTAAGCGCCCTTACGCTCATAGCTTGCCATGAATCTGAATCGCCTACCAAAAGTTATATGGATATTGCCGATGCCATTCGCAGGTATTGCTTAGTAAAAAAAATTAAGTCTGATATTGAAGAGCTCTATGGCCGGATGATTTTCAATATCTTCGTTAGTAATGATGATGATCATCTGCGCAATCATGCATTCGTATGGGATCACCAACTTAAAGGTTGGAGTCTAAGTCCTTTATATGATGTGATGCCCCATGCAGTCATTGCAAGTGAGCGTTATCAACATCTCGGTGTTGGGCCTCAAGGAAAATTATCAACCCTTGATAATGCTTATGCGGCTAAGGAGCGTTTTGGTCTATCTCCCAAAGATGCAATGCAAATAATTGATCGCATTTGGAGAGTGACAAGGCAGTGGAGAGTTCACTTTGAAACCCTTGGAATTTCTGACGTTCAAATTGAAAGAATTGCCCCCGCCTTTAGACATATTGATGCTATTTGCAGTTCTGACCTCAGAAAACTCTCGTTAACATCAGCAGCGAGTGATGCGCCCTAGGTGCGCTAATACCTCTTTTTTCATGCAGTATCTCTGAAACAGTTAAACGTCGCTGGATTTTCCCGGGCCAACTTGCAAATACTAAGCATAAGATGCGCCCCCTCGGTCCAAAATAGCGATTGGGTGTCCTGTAGCCAGGCATCGCCTAGCTTAGGCTCAATAAGTAGAGGACTGTTAATTCTTTTGCATTACCCCCTTAAGGACTAGCTTAACTCTACCTTAGGCTGCTCTGGTTCAAGTAAGTCCTGGATAGAGCACCCAAAATACTGACAAAGGATATCCAATGCGAAGACGTCTCCCCCAACAGTCATGGCGCTAGACTGAATTACCAACTGCGCAGCTTCAGGAATGGTCATGAAATAACGCGTCACTTCAGTATGTGTCAGGGTGATGGGGTCGCCTGCCGCAATCTGAGCTCTAGAAAGAGGCGCCACAGACCCTGCCTTAGGGGGGGATATCCCCAGAAATAGCACTTTTGCAAGGGCATGACCAACGAGTCGTTGCCAACATATTTATTAAATTTGCAAGAGAATGGTTCAATGACTAGTGTTTTTTGAAAAATAACCTATGGCTGTTCATCCTGTACTGAAGCGCGATGATCGCCCAATATCACACAATTATGTATCTCATTATTGACAATTAGGTAATTATGTATATAATGAGATACATAATGCCAGCAAAACCAAACCACCTTACTCAAGCAACGGCAGACAAACTACTCGCCTTAGGCGGGCAGATTCGCGCTCACCGCAAAGCACTTAATATTAGTGCAACTACCGCTGCGCAAGCCGCTGGAATGTCGCGTATTACCTTGCATAGGATCGAGTCTGGTGAGCCCTCAGTAACCATGGGTGCCTACTTCAATGCCATGATGGCATTGGGGATTGAATTCGGAATGATTC
>CAIMZP010000009.1 GCA_903846025.1 uncultured beta proteobacterium
GAGCGAGTCTTGAAGCTGAAGTTGTTTGAAACGTCTACAAAGACGATTTCACGATATTCGGGGTGAATGCCAGGTTTCATTGTTAAGTCCTATTAGCGGGTAGCCGTTTAAGTTAATAAATTTAAGCTAAATACTTACCCAAGTTAATTGCAAGTTAGTGATGCGATAAAAACAAAATTATGCCATGAAATCAACAACAAAGCGCAGTTTTACTTGCTTTTCGAGGCTAAATTAGCCGCCTTTACGCATTAAATCGAAGAATTCGCCATTATTTTTTGTAGTTTTAAGTTTATCGATAATAAAGTTCATTGCCTCAATATCGTCCATATCTGCCAATAACTTACGTAATACCCAGATTTTTTGGAGATTTTCAGCTTTTACAAGTAATTCTTCGCGTCGGGTACCAGATTTGTTTAGGTTGATTGCTGGGTAAACGCGGCGCTCGGCCAAACGGCGTTCAAGGTGAACTTCCATATTACCGGTACCTTTGAATTCCTCATAAATAAGGTCATCCATCCGACTGCCAGTCTCAATCAGAGCAGTTGCCAGAATAGTAAGGGAGCCGCCTTCTTCAATATTGCGGGCTGCACCAAAGAAGCGTTTTGGGCGCTGCAAGGCATTGGCATCCACACCACCAGACAATACTTTGCCAGATGAAGGAATCACAGTGTTGTATGCACGCGCTAATCGAGTTATCGAGTCGAGCAAGATGATCACATCTTTTTTCATTTCAACTAAGCGCTTGGCTTTCTCAATTACCATTTCGGCAACTTGCACGTGACGCACTGCAGGCTCATCAAAGGTAGAGGCAACCACCTCACCGCGCACGGAACGTTGCATCTCAGTCACTTCTTCAGGGCGCTCATCAACGAGTAGAACAATCAAAATCGCATCTGGGAAGTTGGAAGAAATAGCATGCGCAATGTGCTGCATCATTACCGTCTTACCAGACTTGGGTGAGGAGACAATCAGGCCCCGTTGACCAAAGCCAATTGGAGAGATCATGTCGATAATGCGACCAGTGAGATTTTCTTCGGCCTTAATTTCGCGCTCTAAATGAATCGTGCGATTAGGGTGGAGTGGTGTAAGGTTTTCAAACATGATGCGGTTCTTTAGTGCCTCTGGAGGCAAACCATTGATCTTGTCGACCTTGACTAATGCAAAGTAGCGCTCACCATCTTTAGGTGTCCGCACTTCACCATCAACGCTGTCACCTGTATGCAGGTTAAAACGGCGAATCTGTGCCGGGGAAATGTAGATGTCGTCCGGAGAGGCCATATAAGAGGCTTCGGGAGATCGTAAGAAGCCAAATCCATCGGGTAGCACTTCCAATGTGCCGTCACCAAAAACAGTTTCACCTGCTTTAGCGCGCTTTTTCAAAATGGCAAACATCAACTCTTGTTTGCGCATCCGCTGTGTGTTTTCAATCTCTAGGCTGGATGCCATCTCAAGCAAGGCGGATACGTGAAGAAGTTTAAGTTCAGTTAATTGCATGTAGTTCTCTGGTGTATGTAAAGATTAAATGTAGGGATGTATTTTGAGGGTTTGCCGACCTTGAGCAAGATCAGAAAAAAAGCTGAATTTTGGGGAGTTGGCTAAAAGAAGAGGTAAATTACTGAAAATCGGAGCACTGATAAGTGCGTTTGGCTAATAATACACCAAAATAACCCTGACTAAATCACAAGACTCAAACTTTTCAGTGAAAAAGGCATAAAAAAGTAGATAAAAACCACAAGCTCAAGTTAAGAGCCTGTGGTGAGGGACTATCTACAGATGACTATCAATAAAAGCGGTCAGCTGGGATTTGGCAAGCGCGCCTACTTTTTGAGCGGCAACGGTACCATTTTTAAATAAAATGAGAGTAGGGATGCCACGAATATTGAACTGGGCAGGAACGCCTTGGTTCTCATCAACGTTCATCTTCGCAATTTGTAGCTTATCGCCGTATTCAGCGGAAAGCTCTTCTAGAATAGGGCCAATCATTTTGCAAGGACCACACCATTCAGCCCAGAAATCGAGCAATACAGGTTTGTCGGACTTGATAACGTCTTGGTCAAAAGAGGCGTCAGTTACATGTTTAATACCGGCACTCATGAAAATTCCTTATTTAGATATATCGTTACAACGCTTATATTAGCAATAAGCCAAGCTTTGTGTCTAAAAAAAGATATTAGCCCTAAATTAGCCAGCAAAATACTCATAAACCACCTAAAGCAGAATGCCTGACCCATTCCCCCCCATTTCCGAAACAAAGATAACGCAAACATGGTTTATTGAACCTAATGCGACTGCACTTGCGCAATTAGCTGTCGGGGTCTGGACCTGCGCCAAACAAACTCAGCAACGTCCTGTGGTGGTTTTAAGTACTGCTGGCCCACTAATAGGTCTAAGGGCGGCTTTGGAGGCGAATCGCCCAGAAGGGCTCGACCCAAGCATTGCTTTTTTACCCCAAGTTCTGAGTTTTAGCGATTGGCTGGAGGCGGCACCAGGCGCTTGGAAATTTCCCAAGAAGCAATCTGACCTTGAGCGCTGGCTAGCTGTTTATGCCACGCTCAAAAAACATCCAAAACTTCAAACTTGGTTTAGAGCGGAGGGCGAGGCAGGGGCATGGGGGTTGGCGCAAGCCATTATTGATGCTTGTGACACCTTATCAAGTTCAGTCGCACCTTATCTTCAGGCGGAGTTAAGTGAGTTGATTGGCACTTCCACAAATAGACGGCTGCAAGAAGTTAGCGTAGGAGAGGGATGGCTTCAAAAGCTAGAACCGCTTCTCGAGGCAACAATTGCAAAAGCCTATTCTGCTCTGGCCCGTAAAGTCCTCGATCAGGAAGCACAAGTGCTACTGACATTTTGGCGATACACCGGCAGCGCCAGTGACCCGGCTTTTAGAAACCAGTTTGCTATGGCCGCCCACCTAGAGCGGGCAAAATTGAGCAAAGAAAATAAGCAAAAAGTAAGACCTCTTATTTGGGTGGAAACTGCGGACCCCACGCCGATTGATCGGGAAATCATTGAGACACTATTGCAAAGCTATGCGCAGTACGCTCAAGTAACAGAGGTCAAGATGGACTGGCAAAAAGTAGGACTTTGGGCAGAGACTATAAGCATATCGGAAAATGAACACTTCACTTTAACTACATCAGAAAAGCAAGCTGCTGAGAATACTAAAAAAGCTTCTTTTAAAAATTGGCGCCTGATCGCAGCGAAACGTTTTGAAGAGTTGGCCTGGGCAACAGCAAAAACTATTGAACAGCATTTGATGGATGGCAAAACTAATATTGCTTTGGTTGCTCAAGATCGATTAGTTGCTAGAAGAGTACGCGCTTTACTTACGCGTCTGGGACCATCGCTTAGGATCCAAGATGAAACTGGCTGGAAGTTATCCACAACGAGAGCAGCGGCAGCACTTAATAGTTGGCTGGAGTTATTGCGATCCCCCAAAGAAGGGCCCACAGCAATTGCCTTATTAGAGTTTTTGCAAAATCCATTTTTAAATCTGAAAAAGTGTCTCAACAAAGAAAATGTAAAAGATGGGGCGGTATACGTTGGCTTGGTTGCGCAATTAGAAGATATTTTGATTGCGAGTCAAGCTCATTCCGGATGGGAAACGTTTTATCTGGCCATTGAGGGTGCGCGATCAAATGCACTTAAAAAAGGCTCAGATGAACCGAATCCAGCACTTCTCGAGTTATTGCAGTTTGTAAGAGGGCGCCATCATGCTTGGTTAGGTATGAAAGTAGATTGCACTAAAGCGTATGAACAATTGCACGCGGACTTGCAGAGAATGGGTATGACGACAGGTTTAGAAAAAGATTCTGCCGGTAAGCAACTGCTAGAGGCATTAACTACATTTGATTTGCGAAAGACGGGGCACCAGCAATTATCGATGCGCCTTAGCGAATGGCTGAGTTTACTAAAGACCATTATCGAAGAAGCAAATTATCAAGAGGTGGGTAGAGAAGCTTTTGCAACACTTAGCATTTTGCCTCTGAGCTCTACGCGCTTACGTAGTTTTGAGGCGGTTGTAGTCGTCGGTTGTGATGAGCAGCAATTACCAGCGTTTTCTCAGCCCCCCCTATTTTTTTCGGACGCCCTCAATCGACTTCTAAAAGGCTCCACTGTAGAGGCGCAATTTATTCAGCAAGCAAGAGATCTTTCTCAATTGCTAGCCTCATGTGAGAGCGTAGCCCTTCTTTGGCAAAGTAAGAGTGGGAGTGGCGAACCCCTAAGACCTTCAGCATGGATACAGCGCCTTCAAACCCAAATCGACTGGCATGCGGAAGAGCCCAAACCCAAAATAGTGACCGGCAACTCTAAACCGATGACTATGGCGGTGGCTATTTTAGATGCCAATATGCCAATGCCTGGGTCCATGAGTCCGAGCGCTTACAAAGCATTGCGTGACTGCCCATACCGCTATTACGTTCGTAGTCTATTGGGGCTTAGGCAAATAAAAAGTTTTGATGAGGGCTTTGACGCCTCCTTGGCGGGCCAGACTTTACATGCTGTCCTCAAAACCTTTTTTCATGCACTCAGGACTAAGGAGCAGCAATTATCTAGCCAAATAAATTCTAGTCTTCAGCAAAAAAATTCTGATGCGCGACGTGTATGGATGCAAGCAGAGCTGATGAGTATTTCTGAAAAGATATTTAAGCGCTTGGTTGATGGTGATGCTAGGGTTCTAGGAACTTTGCGGGATTGGCAAAAACAAGTTCCCAGTTTTGTGGAGTGGCAGCTACAAAGGGAATCTCAAGGCTGGGAGTATTTGGATGGTGAGGTCAAGGTTGGTTTTGATCTGCGATTTTATGACGAGTACAGGATGGAAAAACATATTCGAATTGAAGGCTATGCCGATCGTTTTGATGTTCATGTAGGGAACACTAAAGTGGCCTCAGTCATTGACTATAAAAATCAGAGTTTTGATAGAGTGAAGTTACGTGCAGATCACATTCTGGATGATCCTCAGTTATTAATTTATGCTCGGGCAGCCAATCAGGGCGATGAAAATCATAAGATTTGTGGGCGTGATGTCCGGCAGGCAGAGTGGGTGGCCTTAAAGGCAGATCTTTCTAAACATGATGACAAAGTCCTGAGGGTTCTTGAGGTTCAAAACATGTCGGAAGTGATGGCCGAGTTTTCAGTCCAGCTAACTGAGGATATCGAACAACTTTGGTCAAGAAAACCTATGCAAGCATTTGCACCAGATGGTGTTTGTAAATATTGTGACGTCAGAGGTATTTGCCGAAAGGGGATGTGGTGAGTTCTAGCTATATAGATCAAGTTCTCATCCCAAACGAAGAGTATCGAGTTCAGACTGCTTGTGACCCTCAGCGATCAGCGATCGTCTCTGCGTGTGCTGGTAGCGGTAAAACCTGGCTGCTAATAGCACGCATGGTACGTTTGCTGTTGGCTGGCGTTAAACCGAACCAGATTTTGGCGCTTACTTTCACTAGAAAGGCGGCGCAAGAGATGCGCGATCGCCTCTACAGCTTGCTAGAGCAATTCTCAAAAAGTGATGACTTGCAGCTGTTGAAAGATCTCGAAGATCGGGGTTTAAGTAAAGCGCAGGCAATCACCATGCTGCCAACAGCTAAATTATTATATTCAAGGGTGTTGGCTAACCCTCAGCCCATTGTGGTTGATACTTTTCACGGCTGGTTTGGAAAGTTGTTGGGTGCTGCGCCAGTATCTATCGGGATCCAGCCTGGATATCAATTGCGAGAAGATGCTAAGCGCCTTCAAGAGGAGTGCTTAGCAGATTGGTGGAGTAATTTGACGCCAAAACTAAAGGAGCATTACGATATTCTCCTAAAGTACTACGGCTCACATGAGACACAAAAGTTTTTGATGGGCGGTGGCAGTCTTTTTAAGCAACGAGGTGCATGGACTTTTTTTGTGGAGCATTGCAAGTCTAGAGGTATTACGCCCATTGAGCATTTAGAGCAATCTTTACCCTTATTAACATTGCCAAATCCATTGCTGGCAATGTGGAGTACCCCCAACATGCTTGCAGATTTAGAGTTTTTAGCTGACGTCTGGGGGCACAGTAGCATCAAGGATTCAAGCCTAGTGACTTACCTACAGCCGGCCATGATGTGTAAGAGGGCTGGTGGTGAGCTTATGGAGGTGGCGGAACTGTTCCAGTTCGCTTTTTTAACCAAGGGATTGGAGCGACGAGCAAGCAACGGCACTATTCTTAGTGAGGCAAAAAAATATCTTCAGTTAATTGCTAGGGATGAGCAAGATTACATTGCTTGCAAGCAAATATGGGGCGATGCTTTTATCTCCTATTTACAATGGAAGAATGAGCAAGAGGCTTATGCGTTAAATCGAGCTTGGTTTGCACTGAGCGAAGCCATGATGGATCATGCTACCAATGTCAAAGACGCTATGCGAGTACGTGATTTTGATGATTTAGAAATTGGTGTGAGTAAATTAATGTCAGATGCAGCCAATGCTGCTTACTTACAGTCACGCTTAGATGCAAAATATGAACACATCTTAATTGATGAGTTCCAAGATACTAACCCACTGCAATGGCAGATACTGCGTTCGTGGTTAGAAGGCTATGGCCAAGATACTGCTAAGCCCAGTGTATTTATAGTGGGTGATCCCAAGCAATCCATTTATCGATTTCGTCGAGCCGACCCTAGATTATTTACCAATGCCAGGCACTTTCTCCAGCATGAGTTAGGTGCTGCATCGTTGGAGCAGAATACAACTAGACGTAATGCACCCAAAATTAATGAAGCAGTAAATCATATTTTCCAAGGACCACAACTTCCATTGACTTACCCTTTTTCGGGTCAAAAAACGGCTTGGAACGCAGGGCAACCGGGTAGGCCCACTGAGGTGTATAGCACTGAAGGAGAGGCTTATATTCTCCCCCTGATTCCCTATGGAGAAAAAGATGTTTGTCAAAGATCAGGCAGTGCCTTTGATAAAGCCATTATTGATCCAGGCCTAACTGTTGGAGTTGCACAGAGATATCAAGAGGGTCAAGAGATTGGTAAGCTGATTACTAATGTAATGGCAACCCGATTGGTGGCTGATAAGCAAGGGGGCAAGGATATCTGGCGTCCAGCAAGAGAAAGTGACTTTCTCTTGCTGGTAAAGCGCCGAAGATATCTACCGGAATATGAGCGCGCTTTAAGAGATGCAGGTTTAGCTTATGAGAGTTCACGCCTTGGTGGCTTGCTCAATACATTGGAGGTAGACGACTTAATTGCACTACTGAGCGTCTTAGTAACCCCTCGCCATGATTTACCATTGGCTCAGGTTCTGAGAAGCCCTATTTTTGGTTTTGCAGAATCGCAAATGCAGCAAATGGCCATTGCCATATCCTCAAATGAATATCGCTATTGGTGGGATGCTTTGCAAGATAGTCCGGATGCCAGTTTGAAACAGGCGGGGCGGTATTTAGAGCATTGGCGCATCTTAGGTGAGCGCTTGCCAGTCCATGACTTACTTGATTGCATTTATCAAGAGAGTAATTTACGCATAAAATATGCAGCAATTTCGAAGGTGGTTGCCCGTCCTCAGGTGCTGGCCAATCTAGATGCCTTCTTGGAGCTAGCACTCAATCAAGATGGTGGTCGTTATCCAAGTTTAAGTCGTTTTATAAGTGAGATAAATGACATTCGTCGAGGCGATGACGATGAGACTCCGGATGAGGGGGATGTCGATGCAGCATCCGAAGAAAATCTTATTGAGATTGATGAGAGTGAAATGTCGGAAGAGGATCGCCATAAGCGCGTGCGGATGATGACTATTCATGGGGCCAAGGGTTTGGAGGCGCCTTTTGTAATTATGCTGGATGCGAATAATACGGATACTAATGTGGACTACAGCGGTGTCTTAATGGACTGGTCGCCACAAGAGTCGAACCCATCACATTTATCACTATTTACTGCAAAAACCTTGACTAGCCCTCGTATCGAAATTTATGAAGCAGAAAAAACCATTGGCGAAAATGAAAACTGGAACTTACTCTATGTGGCGATGACACGGGCAAGACAAGGATTATGGATGAGTGGTAACGCCCAAAAGTCGACGAAGAGTAAGCCTAGCGGTCTAGATGAGAGCGCTTGGTATGGCAAGGCAAAGGCAGCTGGTCTGCCCGTATTTCATTTGGCCAATATGGATCTGCCCGAGCAAGTTGCCATTTCCCGAGTAAAGGATGGACAGGTAAAAGAGCGGGAGATGTCTAAAAAATTTAGCGTAGAAGACTTTGTCGTTGAGTGGGATGTTGCTCGTGAGAACGGGTATAAGCAGTTGGAAAATATTGAAAATGGCCTTACCTTAGAGGTATTACAGAATGAGGAGCAGAAGGGGGAGGGCATAACCAATTCGGCAATCTTGGAAGAGGGTGTGCATTTTCATAAGCTATTGGAGGTATTAACAATTCAGACGGCAATGCAAGCCGAAGACTTTGCTCAAATGAGCATACTGGATGTGTCTCATTGGTTAGATATAAATGAAGAGCAAGCACGTAAAGCCTTGAATCGAGCGCTTACAGTGATCAATACGGAATCTCTCAGAAAATACCTTTTTTCTAATGAATGGGTGCAGGCCTGGAATGAAATTGATATCGTTAATGGGCGGGGCAAGAGTTTCCGCCTAGACCGCTTGGTAGAGTTTGATGATTATTTGGCCATCATCGACTACAAGCTGACCATGCCAGATCAGGCTAGCGAGAAATACGCAGAGTACCAGCTTCAATTAAGCAATTACAAGCAAGAATTAGGCAGAATCAGAAAAGATAAGCCGGCTAAAGCTTATTTAATCTCAGCGGATGGTCAAATTAAGCAAATTGGGTAGCAATACAAACCTTGAAATGCACCCTAAAGACCCCATATGCATTGAGGCACTGGTTTGAGCCCAGAAAGCCTTAAAGTAGAGATAATGAAACCTATTCAGAAGTACTGTTAAAGGAGTGATGATGAAAAAATGTTATTTACAAAGTCTATTGATGGGCGCATTAGCAGTTGTCACATTGTTGGCGACTAATTTGGTGATGGCTGAGCCTACTTTGCCAGAGGTATATCAAGCGGTACAGTCAGGTCAGATGGCCAAAGCAGACGCTATGATGAAAGAGGTTTTGCAAAACCACCCCAATAGCGCCAAGGCACACTTCGTGGCTGCCGAACTCTATCTTAAAGAGGGCCAAATAGAAGTTGCTCGCAATCAATTTCTTCAAGCAGAGAATCTTGCTCCTGGATTACCTTTTGCCCAGCCAGAATCTGTTCGGAAATTACAAGCTGCATTGGCACGAGGCGATGCAGCATCGGTCCCTGCAAATACAGGAGTCAGCTCTATGTTTACCAGCCCCATTTTTTGGATCCTAATGGCAATCTTAGGTGCGGGGATTATTTTCTTTCTCAAAAGTCGCAATCGTCCTGCGCCAGTTCAGGTCTATAACGCCCCTAGCGCTGGATACCCAGGCGCGTCTGGGGGGCCTGTTGGCTATCCTGGTGCGCCAGGAGTTCCCGCTGCTGGCGGTATGGGTGGCGGTCTAATGGGAAGTTTAGCAACAGGCGCCGCTCTTGGTGCTGGTATGTATGCTGGCCAAGCATTGGCAAGTCACCTGATGGGTGGGCACGACGCTAGCAATCCAGGAAATATGAATCCCAATCTTAATCAAGTCGGCGGTCCTGCAGCAGATAATCCTAATTTTGGCGTCAGTGATACAGGCTCTTGGGACGATAGCGGATCAAGTTCTTGGGACGATAGTGGTGGTGGCGATTTTATGAGTGATGTCTAATACCTCGACCCCCTTTTAAAAAGTAACTAAGCTAGAAAGCATTTATGGCAATTTCAATGTATCGGGTATCTATCCCTCAATTTATTAAGATGTTCAATAACCTGTTGGCAATTCTCCACAAGGGCGAAGCGTTTGCTGCCAGCAAAAATATGAATGAAGCAATATTGGTTGATGCCAGTTTATTCGTGGACATGCTTCCTTTGTCAAAGCAGGTTCAAATTGCCTGCGATCAAGTTAAAAATGGGATGGCACGCTTAGCGGGAATTGAGCCGCCGAAGTTTGATGACCACGAAACAACTATTGCGCAGCTAAAAGAGCGTATTACTAAAACTATTCAGTTTTTAGAGGGTATTGCGCCAGAGCAGATCAATGGATCCGAAGCAAAAGAAATTCAGTTCTCGATCAAAGAGTGGAACTTTGAGTTTGTGGGTGAGCAGTAC
>CAIMZP010000010.1 GCA_903846025.1 uncultured beta proteobacterium
ACTATGCTAAAAAATATCTACAGCACCAATATTCAGATTCTCAATGGGGCCATTCAGACTAAAAATATGGATTTCTTAACCATTGTTATTGCCTCGATTGAAACCATCACTCAGCCGTACTATAAAAAGGCTGATGCAGTCGCTTAATACAAAAAAGGATGCCGCTACACAAGCGACCTCAATCCTGTTCCGTTAATTGCAGGCGGTAATGGATATATAGAATAAGCTGAGTATATCCTGGATTTTATGATGCAGTGGTTGGTGGATCGGCTTGACTTTTAGCCTTGATCTTGCTTTCGGGATCGAAAATTAATAAATCACCTTAACTTCAGTACTGACTTGCTGGCCGTAATACCCTTTTCAATAAAGTAGCTGTAAGGCACGGCCATAGAGGGAAGCATCAAGGCAATCACGATAAATCCCACACAGAGCGTCAGCGGAAAACCAATGCCAAAGATATTGAGCTGGGGTGCTGAGCGAGTTAACACTCCTAGCGCCATATTAGTGATTAACAGCGTAGCAACTACAGGCAGTGCTAACTGCAAGCCGATGCTAAAAATATTTTCACCCCATAAGGCAATGCGCATGCCATCAATACTGCCCGGGATATCGGAGACCGGGAAAGAATAAAAGCTCTCTAACAAGGCTGAAATCATCATGAGGTGACCATCCATACTCAGAAATACCAGCATCGCCAATACATTAAGAAACTGGCTAATGACGGCAGTACTGCCCTGTGACTGATGATCAAAAAAGGTGGCAAATCCAAACCCCATAGTCAATCCACTAATTTGACCAGCCATCTCTATAGCGGTAAAAATGATCTGCACCATCAACCCCATTGCCAACCCTATAATCATTTGTTGGGTAATGGTGAGAACGCCTTGCAGTGAAAGCAAGTCGACAGTTGGCATACCTGGAATCGCGGGAGCAATCGCAACAGCCAACATAAACCCCATAGCCACCTTCATGGGCAAAGAAATAGATTTATTCCCAAAGAATGGCGCAATACTAATAAATGCCAATATTCTGGTTAATGGAATTAATAAACCCGTAACCCATGCTTGGAGTAAATCGGTATTGATATCAATCATGAGTAATGATCTAGCTTGTCCGCCCTATCCCATCAATACAGAAAAATTGCTCAGCATCTGGCGCATGTAATCTACTAAGACAGAGAGCATCCAGGGACCGGCCAATAATAAGGTGAGCATGATTCCCAAGAGCTTAGGGATAAACGACAAAGTAGCTTCGTTAATTTGGGTGGCCGCCTGAAAAATACTGATCACCAATCCCACTACTAATGCAACAAGCAACAGAGGTCCTGCCACCATCAAGGTAGTTTCCATGGCAGAACGGCCGATATTCATAACGGATTCCGGACTCATGCTCTACTGAACCTAAGCAAAGCTCGAGGCTAATGAGCCAAGCAATAGCTGCCAGCCATCAACCAATACAAAGAGCATTAATTTAAATGGCAGGGAAACAATCGAGGGCGACACCATCATCATGCCCATTGCCATCAAGACGCTCGCAACAACCATATCCACAATTAAAAATGGGATGAAGATGCTAAATCCAATCTGAAAGGCAGTTTTCAGCTCACTGGTCATGAAACTTGGGACCAAAACAGCCATAGGCACATCCTCCGGCTTGTCTAGCTTAGTGCTATTGCCCGACATGTTGACAAACAAAGCGAGGTCAGCTTCTCGGGTTTGCTTGAGCATGAATTCCTTCAAAGGTACAGCCCCTTTTTCAAGCGCTTGCTGCATTGTGATTTTGTTTTCACTTAAGGGCTGATAAGCGTCTGCATAAATACGGTCAAATACAGGTCCCATCACAAAAAAAGTGAGGAATAAGGCTAGCCCTAAGAGCACCTGATTTGGAGGTGAGGACTGTGCCCCAATGGCCTGACGTAATAGAGATAGCACAATGATGATTCGAGTAAAGCTGGTCATCATCAACAAAACGGCTGGTAAAAATGAGAGTGAAGTCAGCAGGATTAATGTCTGCAAACTCAAACTGTAGTTTTGACCGCCGCCGGCAGTCGCCTTACTAGAAATCAAGCTTAAAGCAGTACTATCCGCAGCAATAGCAGGAAAAGCGAGTAATGCTAGTGCAGCTGTTATACCCAATACAGTCCAATTGCTATTTTTTAGCTGCATTTATTTCCCCTAAAAGCCAAAGTCTTCATTCAATTTCTCAATTATTTTTTTAATATTTTTTTAAGCAATGAGGTGAGCGCTGGGTTTGCTAGCGCACTAGACTCATCTCCCTCTTTATATTCATATTGGCTTAAGTTTTTCTTGAAGTCGGTAGAGTCATCTGCTTGCGATTGACGCCCTCCTTCCAATTCTGGAAAACGACTTGGAATATCCAAATTCGCTATACCGTTGACACGTCCAGACGCTACGCCAAGCACAATCCAGCGCCCGGCTATCTCAACAACCACAACACGCTCACGAGAACCCACACTTACCCCACCAACAATTCGGGCAACCGATTGGCCGCCTAACTTGGTATGGCCCATCTTTTTTATTACCCAAGCTAACGCAGCAATCGTGGCAAGTACCACCAGTAAACCAAACAGCACCTTAAGGGGGCTGCCATCACTCACAGGAACTTTAGTGGCTTGAGCAAACGATGCGCCTGGCACCATCGCGATAGAGGCCAATAAAAAGCTCGTACCCCTATTTATAGAAAAATAGCTCATTTGATTGATTACTTATTGAGTTTTCGAATGCGTTCTGAAGGCGTAATGATGTCTGTTAGGCGTATACCAAACTTTTCATTAACCACTACAACCTCGCCTTGAGCAACGATGCAGCCATTGACTAAAACATCCATAGGCTCTCCAGCCATACCATCCAACTCAACAACTGAACCCTGTGCCAATTGCAGGAGATTTTTGATGGCAATTTTGGTGCGACCTAGCTCAACAGTAAGTTGTACTGGAATATCTAGAATGAACTCAATATCATTCGTCGGTTTACTCGCTTTATTGTTGCCAACAAATTCATTAAATACTTCTGGTGTTTTTTGCGCTTCACCGACAGCGCTACCTTCAGACTCCATTTGCTCATTCATGGCGGCACCCCAATCCTCTTCGCCAATCGTTTCTTTTTTTTCTTCAATTGGATCAGTCTCATTCGCCATTTTTTTCTCCCTTAATGTACTCACTCGAATTCGATTTCAAAAATTTATCCACTCTTAAGGCGTACTGCCCATTGAAGGTTCCATATAGACAAGACAGGACTGGTACGCTATCGACCTTTACCTCTACCTCTTGGGCAATAGACAGGGGAATCATATCGCCCACTTCCATCGCCAAAATATCTTCTAAAGTTACTGTCTTAGAACTCAGGTTTGCCACTAACTCGACTTCAGCACTTTGAATTTGTTGGGTCATGAGTCTGACCCAACGCTTATCGACACCAAGGGCTTCCCCTTGCAGTGGAGAGGTCAGCAAGTCTCGGATAGGCTCAATCGTGGCGTAAGGCATGCAAACATGGATTTCACCGCTCACACCTCCCAACTCAACGGTAAATGTTGTAGCAACGACTACCTCATTTGGCGTGGCAATATTGGCAAACTGGGTATTCATTTCTGAGCGAATGTATTCAAATTCTATTGGATACACAGGCTCCCAGGATTGAGAGTAGGCATCAAATAAAATCTCGAGAGTGCGCTGAATAATGCGTTGCTCTGTGAGAGTAAAGTCCCTCCCCTCGACACGCGAATGAAAACGCCCATCCCCCCCAAACATATTGTCAACAATTAAAAACACTAAGCTAGGATCAAAAACGAATAAGCTAGTTCCACGTAATGGCTTTAATTGAACCAAATTGAGATTAGCTGGCACCACTAAATTACGCACGAATTCGCTGTACTTACATGTGCGCAAGGGCCCAACCGATACCTCGGCAGTGCGCCTTAAAAAATTAAATAATCCAATTCGAAATAAACGTGCAAAACGTTCATTGATAATCTCCAGCGTGGGCATCCGCCCCCGCACAATGCGCTCTTGTGTTGCTAGGTTATACGAGCGAATTCCTGGATCTGTGTGCTGCGAAGAGGTGGATTCACCTTGATCACCATCCAAACCCTTTAAAAGGGCATCCGCTTCATCTTGCGATAAAAATCCTTCAGCCATGATTATCTATTCTGAGCTTACTGAATAATGAATGAAGTAAAAAAAAGTGTAGTGACAGCTTGCGATTTTTCGCTACCGTAAAAGGGTAGATTAATTTGATCGGTAATTTCCTTCACCAATCGATCTTTACCCTCTACCGTATTAATTTCAGATGCTTTTTTAGTCGAAAGTACATACAAAATGCGATTTCTCACTTCTGGCATGCGCTCTTTAATTTTTTCAACATCTTTATCGGTAGGCATTTGCAAGGTCATTGAGACTTGCAAAAATTGTTGCTGCATATCTATATCTGAATTTAAATTAACTGTAAAAACCTCCATCGGCAAATACACCTCTGGTTTTGCCTCTTTTTCTTTTGCCACAGCCTGATCACTTTCCTCAGCATGCTTACCACCCAAAAAGTAATAAGCAGCGCCACCACCAATTGCCAGCACCACAACAGCAATAATGATGAACAAGAATTTCTTGCTTGATTTGGGTGGAACTTCTACCGATTCTGCTGTTGCTACCGCTGGTGCTTGCGCCATAGTAATACCCAATATTGATTTACAGAGTGATTATGGGTTGCAAACGGTGCCGCAAAAACGAAGAAAAGACGGGGAAATTTACCCTTAATACAAGCTTAGATGGCGTGCAAAATAATTAACTATGCAATTCTAGGTTCGGCCATATAAAACCTGAATAGGGTAGGCAATGTGATCGTATTGATCTGTATCGTGATTAAAGTAGGTCATTGCCCAGCTACCATACTCGCGCATACTAATTTCACCTTCCTGAATCAGCTGACGAGGGTATGCCTTGGGTCTACTGCAATCTTCGCATAGAGCGTTTTTATAGTTTCTTTATTACCTTCAAGCACTTGCATGAACGAGCCGTTTTTAAATACGAGCATGCCCGTAATACCGAACTTTACATTTTCAGCACCAGTATGAAGCGCCAACTCCATAAATTCTGGTTTGGCGAAATTCATCACTGCTGGACTAACGTAGATGAGTTGGTGCATAAGCTACTAGATCCCTATGCAAATGTACTGACCAGGCCATCTGAGATTCGGATTTGTCTTTGCATCGAAACAGATGCTGATGTATCCCCAATCAACTGAATGCCCGAGTCAGAAGCCGTGCCTAAATCAGCCCTACCACCTGAAGTTGGCTTTTGTTCGGATGCATTTTGACCTTGTGCATTTCCTGAGCTTACATGAGTCTGCCCCAAAGTCATTCCAGACTGCGCCATGGATTGACGTAGATGCTCAAGGCCGTCCTGGAGGGCTTGGCGTACGTCAGAATTATTAGATATAAAGGCAGTGTTTACCATGTCATTATTCACCTGAATAATCACCTGAAGCGGACCTAAATCAGGGGGGTTTAGGGTTAGAGTGGCAGACTGCACCGCCCCACCCAGCATCCACACGATTTTCTGACCGACCTCCTTAGGCCAGGCACTAGACCCTAAGGGGGCGTTGATTGCCTCATGAGCTAGCAAAGCACTAGCTTGCGCTTGTATATCGCCCATAGTAAATAACTTGGGTTGCAGTTCTGCCAAGGCTGATGCTGCTTGTAAAGCCTGCGCTGAGACATTCATGTCTACCGAGATCGCTGCGCTGCCTTGTGCACCCATATTCGTATCGGTTTGCAAGCTGCCTTTTACATTCAGAGCGAAGTAATTAGCGGCAGGTGAAGCAGGCAGTGGCATCGCCATGTTGTTTACGGATAACTCCTGAGAGCCAGCGACATCATGCATCACCTCAGCAGAGGCAAATTGAATGGATGTATTAAGCATTCCGGCCATCTTCGATGCCGCATGAACTGGAGATAAGGAATTGGCCACTGGGATTTGATCTATATTGAAGCCCTGAGTCAATGATGCCAGTAAAGCTTGAGTGGTCGGGCCGTACCTCCCATTAGGATCAAGCGCAGCAGTCTCTTGCGTAGTAGGTGTAATGGCCTCAGATGCATCGAATAGCTGGCGTGTTGCTGGATCCAGATTGACCTCATTAACTACCGCTAAAGTATTTTTGGATTTCTCATCGTCCAACTTCACCTCATTGGGCCTCGCTCTTATTGCATTAAGCTGAGTAGCCAGCTTCTTATCCGCCGTAGATTCATTTGTGTCGCTCATTTTTTTTGAAAGTAGACGACCAAACGTTGAAACATGTGATCTATCCAGATTTCGAGGGGTCTGATTGGGGCCGATTAAATCCCCATCCTCCTTGATCGGCTTAATTGAAACTGTTACCCTATTTAACATGATTGCTCACCCGCTTAAGTAGGGAAAAAACGTTTTTGATTGCTGGAAAATTCATCCATCATCTTTTGCTCTCTTTTGAGCTCCTGATGGTGCATCTTTAGTTTCTCGCGCTCAATCAGAACTTCATATGAGCGTTTTTTGCTTTGACTGGCCTGCCATATTGCAAGATGGTTTTTAGCCAGATTGCTATAGCCCTCTTCTATCTGTTCTTGGCCGATAACAGCCCGATCAAGATTTTTTAGAAAAGCCCGGTAATTCAACAGGTCCATCACCTCCATGCCGGAGGTCAGAATCAATTGATTGCGCGTGACGTACTCATCTCGGTAGGTGCCAAGCTGTTCCCGCTGGGCTTTTGCTTCTGTAATGAGCTGATAGGTTTTAGCCAAGCGTTCGCCAGCTTCAGTTAACTCGCGTTCTGCTAGCTCCAATAAGGTGGTCATGCTAGTTAAGTTGCGGCTCATGTGGTAACCCCTTCGTTCATGATGACAGCAAGCTCCTCTAAGCTCTCTTGAACGCTAGACTTCTCATGAAAATCTTGCTGCAAAAACATATCAATAGCAGTATGTTTACGGATTGCCTCATCTAAGACTAAGTCAGTACCAGAAATATATGCACCTACATTGATTAAATCTCTGCTTCGACTAAAGCGGGAATTGAGTTGCTTTAATTTACGCGCTAATTGCTGATGTTTTACATCAACAATGCTATGCATAACACGGCTAATGGACTGCTCAATATCAATCGCAGGATAATGTCCGGCCTCCGCTAATGACCTATTAAGCACTATATGGCCATCTAAAATAGCGCGTGCAGAATCAGCAATGGGATCTTGTTGATCATCCCCTTCCGTTAACACGGTATAGAAGGCGGTAATAGAGCCGCCGCCCTCCTCACTATTGCCGGCACGCTCTACCAGGACCGGGAGCTTTGCAAATACTGAAGGTGGATATCCTTTTGTAGCAGGGGGTTCACCCACTGCTAAACCAATCTCACGTTGCGCCATGGCAAAACGCGTGAGCGAATCCATGATCAGCAAAACATGTTTGCCCTGATCTCGAAAATATTCAGCGATGGCAGAGGTATAGTTGGCGCCCTGTAAGCGCATCAGCGGAGAAGCGTCAGCGGGAGCGGCTATCACTACTGATCTCGCCAAACCCTCTTTACCAAGAATGTTTTCAATAAATTCTTTTACCTCACGACCACGTTCGCCGATAAGCCCAACCACAATAACATCGGCATCGGTATAGCGCGCCATCATGCCCAGCAATACACTTTTACCAACACCTGATCCGGCAAATAATCCCATGCGCTGACCTCGACCCACGGTCAACATACTATTAATAGCGCGTACACCCACATCTAATATTTTCTCAATCGGTGCACGATTGAGGGGATTAAGTGGGATTGAGTTTAAAGGGGCATACTCACTGGAGCCTATAGGACCAAGTCCATCCAAAGGGGCTCCAGCGGCATCAAGAACGCGACCTAGCAAAGCAATGCCTACTGGTAATTGACTGATACCGCCTGCCGCAGGTTTAGAACTAGACTTTTTTTCTTGATGCAAATTCATGGCCCCAGTGATTGACTTAACGAATACTTGTGTTTTAGGTCCAATCCCCTCAATACCACTTTGGGGCATTAAAAATAAGCGTCCATCATCAAACCCCACTACCTCTGCCTCAAGTTGACGCCCATATTGCATCGGAATGGAACACACACTGCCAATGGGTAAAAATAGGCCAGATACCTCAATCACCAAACCCGTCACTTTGGTTACCCGCCCAGCAATCTCAAACGCGTCAACTGAGCCCAAGACGTCTTTGCAATTAGTTAAAAAGTATTTCCAGGAGTTCCCGTAAGATGGCTCGGAATGCTCGCTCATCGGCCCATCAATTCCCTCAATAGGCGATAAGCTATCAATTGTGCTCATGAGGTACTTTCAAGCCAATCATTTTTGGTGCCGAGCGCTTGACAAATATATTGCCAACGGTTTTTATTGCTAGCATCAATAGTATTGGCTGATGTTTCAACTCGGCAGCCCCCGCGTTCGATTTTGGTGTCATCAAACACAACCCAGCCGCTCCGGGCCAAGTCCTCCTGCATATGCGTGCGAATAATAGTCGCATCGTGCGGATGTAAAAACAGCTGCAAAGGCTTTGCGGCAATCGGTGTTTTGCTAAGCACCTCTTGAATAAGCGACAAAATTGCCTCTGGCTTTACTTTTAACTGGGCCCTCAGCATGGCCTTGGCAATATCGAGCGATAAACTAAGAACCTCTTCAGATATTTGCTCTGCCTTAAGGCCCAATGCGCCACTAAAGTGCGCCGTCATTTCAAACAAAGATTTTTTATCATTAGTCACACTTTGCCTGGCTAAATCCATACCGTTAGCGTAGCCCTCTTTCATACCGCGTTCATAGCCGTCGCGATACGATTTCTCCAATATAACCTTAACTTTTTCAGGAGAAAATATGGGGTCTGAAACCGATTTTTTTTGGCCATCAGAACTAGAAGTGCGCTTGGGATTGAGGTCAGCAAAAATTGATTGTCCGGCAACGCGCTGCTGCTCTTTGGGCGTTGCACCACTAGACATACTGGTCATCTCCACCTTTTCCACCCAGCATAATCTGATCTTCCTCAGCTAACTTACGCACAATCTGCAAGATTGCCTTTTGCTGAGTCTCAACTTCAGAAAGCTTAACGGGGCCCTTGGTTTCCAAATCTTCTTTCATCATCTCAGCTGCACGTGTAGACATATTTTTGAATATCTTTTCACGGAGTTCTTCTGTTGACCCCTTAAGGGCGACAATTAATATCTCTGAAGACACTTCGCGCAACAGGACCTGAATCCCTTTATCGTCAATATTAATAATGTCGTCAAAGATGAACATCTCGTCCAATATTTTTTGAGCCATCTCACTGTCGTACTCTTTTAATCCGTCCATCACCGTCACTTCGTTACCACCGCCCATAAAATTCATGATCTCGGCAGCGGCACGTATACCCCCAATTTGCTTCTTATTGAGACTTTCATTACCCGAAAGCAATTTCGTGAGTACATCATTTAATTCTTTGAGTGCTGTCGGCTTTACCCCATCTAAAGTGGCAATCCGTAGCATAGCGTCCTGACGTAGACGATCAGTAAAGAAGCCAAGAATTTCAGAGGCCTGATCGGGCTCAAGATGCACCAAAATTGTTGCGATGATCTGCGGGTGCTCGTTGCGAATTAAATCGGCTACTGTTTGGGCATCTATCCATTTCAAACTCTCAATGCCGCTCGCATCCCTACTTTGTAAAATGCGATTTAATAAGCCCGAAGCAATATCATCGCCTAAGGCTTTAGTTAATACCGACCGAATAAACTCATCAGAGTCTTGTCCAAATGTCGAAGTCTCGCTGGTAGCCGACCTAAATTCACCTAGGGCCTCTTGAACCTGTACATGCTCTACACTTTTCAGTGTAGCCATGGCAGCGCCGAGTTTTTGCACCTCTCGCTGGCCAAGATGCTTCATTACCTCAGAAGCCTCGTCTTCACCCAACGCTAGCATCAAAATCGCGGCCCGCATAATCCCTTCTTCAGCCATTACCACTCACCCATGATGTCACTACGTTGGCAACCATTTTTGGATTGTCTTTTGCCAGTAACTTGGCATTCTGCAAGTCTTGCTGATACCCTTGTCCCGATAATTGTGCTGAGCCCGCCTGGTAGCTTGGGTCATCATTTGCACTGCCCAGACTCTGGGTCAAAGTCCGCGCCTTGGGTTCATGTGTCAA
>CAIMZP010000011.1 GCA_903846025.1 uncultured beta proteobacterium
ATGCTATCAAATGGGATACCACCCCATGGTGGATTTCCAGCAAAGAAGCGCCGATCTACTGGAGAAATCTAAACAGCGGGCTAAATTAAAATAAAAAGGCTTTAACGCTGCTTAACTAAAACCGATGGTGCAGGCAATATTTATATCTAAGGTCTTAAAGAATCACTCTGATCGCTATAATTGATGGAGTTTCTCAGGGCAGTAGAGCTAAAGTTGCATTAATAATTTAATGCAGAGGCCTTTATTTAACTATTAAGTGGGAGTTGGTATCTTGGTGATACTGAAATTTTCTGTAAATGTTTGAGTTACGTGAAACTGCCCTTGAAATACTGCTTATTAAAGGCGTAAAGGCTAAAGTAAGTCGGGTATATCAGTTATACGATGATTATCAGAGTCAAAAGATTTCATTAAATCTCTCCCGAAATTTCAATTGTCACAATATAGACCTTCCAGGACGCCCAAATAGACCTGAGCTGGTTCCTCCTTTAAGCGTTCCTAGAAGAAAAATGAATACAGCCGAGGGAAGAGTTTCTTTGCTGCACTCGCTTGCTCATATTGAATTTAATGCTATCAATCTTGCATTAGATGCGATTTGGCGTTTTGCTGAAATGCCAGAGCAATACTATGGGGATTGGTTAAAGGTTGCCAAAGAAGAGGCCTTTCACTTCAGTCTAGTTGAAGGGCATATTCAATCCTTTGGTTTTTCATATGGTGATTTTCCTGCGCACAATAGCTTGTGGGAGATTGTTGAGAGAACAACTGATGCAGTCATTGCCAGGATGGCTCTTGTCCCTAGAACCATGGAGGCGAGAGGTTTGGATGCAGTTCCCAAGATCCGCGATCGATTTAAGCAAATTAATGACCTCAAAGCGGTGGAAATACTGGAGATTATTCTCAGGGATGAAATAGGGCATGTATTAATCGGTAATCGCTGGTTTAATTTCTTGTGCGCTAAGGATAATTTATCCCCCATCACAACCTACAGGGAATTAGCTAGAAAGTATTGCGCTCCAGTGTTAAAGGGTCCATTTAATATGGAAGCTCGTAAGCAAGCAGGCTTTACTTCTGAGGAATTAAGTCTTCTTGAGGATGGGTTGATCTAGTTTCTAGCGCTACTTCACAGAATGTAGCTTAACTAACAACTCCCAAATCTATTTTTTAACCGAATAAGGCCTAAAACTTTGACTCAAGGGCTTTTTAGTTGCTAGTGAATTGAGTAAGATTCGAAATCATGAACGGCTGAGTCCTTTATTCAGGTTTGCTATCTGATTGCGCTGAGAATTTATTCTGTAAGAGCTATTTTTAATTTAACATCTATTGGGTGACTGACTCAATCTCTCCACGCCCCAGACGCATTGCCCATTTGGATATGGATGCTTTTTTCGCCTCTGTAGAATTATTGCGCTATCCACAACTCAAAGATTTACCAGTAGTGATTGGTGGTAGCGGGCGCTTTAAAACAGAAGATCTTTTTGCATTGATTCTTCAGAGTGAACCCGACTGGGATGACTTTCGCCCCCATAAAATACCGCTACGGTTTTTCCCTAGACTCTCTGACTACACTGGGAGGGGGGTCATTACAACGGCAACCTATGCTGCTCGTCAATTTGGCGTTGGATCTGCGATGGGGTTGATGAAGGCAGCCAAGTTATGCCCTGATGCAATATTGCTCCCAGTAGACTTTGAGCGTTACCGCCACTTTTCAAAGTTGATGAAAGATACCATCGCTGAAATTGCTCCAATCATTGAGGATCGAGGGGTAGACGAGGTATATATCGACTTTACTGATGTGCCTGGAGTGCAGCGCAAAAGTGGGCATACTTTGGCTAGGGTTATTCAAATGACCGTTTTTAGCAATACTGGATTAACTTGTTCTATTGGAGTAGCTCCAAACAAGCTATTAGCAAAAATCGCAAGTGAAATGCATAAACCTAACGGCATTTGTGTCTTAGAGGCATCTGATTTAGAGGGTCGAATCTGGCCACTTGCTTGTCGAAAGATTAATGGAATTGGTCCTAAAGCTGATGCAAAACTGGCTCAACATGGAATTCACACCATTGGAGAGTTGGCAGAACGCGATCGTATTTGGTTAATGCAAGAATTTGGTAAAAGCTATGGGGCATGGTTATATGAAAGCTCGCATGGTCAGAATGATGATCCAGTAGCCTTGCGAGGGGAGCCGGTAAATATGAGCCGCGAAACTACTTTTGAACATAACTTGCACCCAGCAAGAGATCGGAAAACCTTAGGCCCGATTTTGGCGCAACTATGCGAACGTCTGGCTACTGATTTAAGTGCTAAGAGCTATCTTGGAAAAACTATTGGAATTCGTGTCCGATATGGAAATTTTCAATCTATCACCAGAGACGTTACGCTGGATACCCCTACTAACGATCCCCATATTATTCGCCAAGCAGCAAGGCAATGTTTAAAGCGTATTGATCTGGCAAGAAGTTTGAGGTTGCTTGGTGTTAGGGCTGGAAATCTTCAAAAGCTGGAAGAGGCGACAGGGTCTTATTTGAGCGCTATCAATGAGGTTAATCAGGGAGCTCTAGACTTTGGATAATGACGTCTAAATTTAGAGTTGATTAAATACAGGGCAAAGTGGAATCTTCTAACTTCAAATTAAGCCCGATCAACAGCAACGGTCGGCGCTTTTTATGACATCATCAAGAACCAGTGCTTTGACGATACCGGCATTTATCTTCAAAAAGCTTATCAAGCAGTCTGATCAACTACAGTAATAGCGCCTTCCATAAGTTGGCTTCGCACTCATCCGTCAATTCAGAAAACATGACGGCGATAGACCTCGATTTCATGGTTGAGGAGACCCTGACCACGTTGGACGTGAGATAAATCCCCTTCCCATTGAAATCGAGCCGCAGCCTGATCCGGTCCGCGGGCCGAAAGGCATTCTGCCAAAGAGGCTGCTCGAAACGCAGACCCGTCAGGGACAGATCGAGCAGGGTATAGCTTTTTGCGTCGATGGTCAGATCGATGCCGCTGTCCGCGAACAGTTTGACACGGAAGTGGCGCCGCAGGTTTACC
>CAIMZP010000012.1 GCA_903846025.1 uncultured beta proteobacterium
AAGCCAATAGTATTTAGTGCCATTACTGGCATTAAAGATCAGAGATTCCCTCACCACCAGTTTTTAGCTTGGGGTCCAGCTGCATTTCGTTTTGATTTTCGTCATTGGATCGCCAATAAATATGGCAGAAATCTTTTTTATAAGATTTCAACAGGGTTAGTTTCGCTACTCTTAGCGCCCTTTATTGCCCTTGAAAAATTTTGTTTGGGATATTCTAGCCAATGGTCATGGGCTATCCCTGCATTTATTCACGGGCTCACATTGATCCGATCTGGAAAAGTAGATTTAATTTACTCTACTGGCGGTGCATGGTCAGCGCATTTAGCGGCCCTATGGTTGAAGAAAAAAACAGGAGCTACTTGGATTGCAGAGATTCATGACCCATTAATTATTCGCAAAGATGCAAATGACCTGGGGTTTGAAAATCCGAAGAACCGAGATGCAAAATTTAGACAGTATCTAGAAAAGCAGATATGTAAATATTCGGACTTAGTATGGTGGTTTACTGATGGTGCATTACATTACGCAAAAGTCAGAAATAATAATTTAAATACTTCAGGTAACGCTCATGGAGTGGTGGTTATCCCCGGAGCAGAACCCCCAGTTAATAAAAAAACATCACCAGAAAATAAATTGCATGATTACAGTGACAAGTTAAATTTATGTCATTTTGGTTCTTTGGCAAAAGATCGATCACTATCGGTGATCTTAAATGCAATAGCTAGCCTGGTGACAAAGCATCCAGAAGCAAGAACTAAAATTCAAGTACATGCTTACGGAGCCCCTTTAGACGGCTTAAGTAAGGAGGCAATTCAGAGGCTGAGTTTTGAGGATGTGCTGATTGCTCACGGCAGGCTGGAAAAAGATTACGTATCTGGTAAGTCGGGACGCGAGAGAGTGATTGAAAGGATGCAAGAGGCCGATATTTTGATTTTGCTGCACGGTAATGATGAGTGGTGCGCAGAATATATTCCTTCGAAATATTATGAATATCTTTGGACGGGCAGACCGATCTGGGCGCTAAGTCATCGCAACCCCCAATTGGATGAGATGCTTGCAGAGCGTGGAGCCTACTTGAGTCATGCGGGCGATGAGTTAGGTATCGCTATGGCTTTAGAGAGAATTTGGTTGGACTGGATAAATCGAGAATTGATAGAGCCAAAATGGCTGCCTATAGGGGTAGATCAAGCTGCTTTTAAAATTCTCACAGAAGTTCAAAAAATAAACTAGGAAAGCCATTGAAAGCCATTGCCCTTTATTGCAAATCGTATCGTCGAGATTTCCTTCGGCTGAAGCGTTTGCTGGGATCAATTGATAAATACAATATTGATCGGATCCCTTTTTATATATCAACACCTCAAGAGCAGTATGAGGACTTAATGTCCGTTTTAGGTTCGACTCAAGGTTTTTTTTGGGTTTCAGATGAATCCATCGTTGCATCAAATCCTAGGGCGCCATTAGGGGTCGAAAAGACCAGATCAGGCGGATTAAGTCAGCAAGCCATCAAGTCAGAATTTTGGCGACTAGAAATCTCCGAGAATTATGTATGTTTAGACTCTGACTGCATTTTTATTAAAGAATTTGTAAGTTCTGATTTTTTAGCGCCTGATGGAAGCCCATATACCGTTATTTATCAAAATAAAGAATTCTTCCAATTGGCCATCAATCGTGGGCAAAATAAGGTCGAGACTAACCTCAGGAATGAGGGGGATCGAGTTAAGGCTTTATTTGGTAGAAAAGGACCAAATTATTATTGTCCGTGCCCCCCATTTATTTGGTCTGCAAAGGTTTGGCAGTCATTAGACGAAGAGTATTTAAAGCCAAATAATCTCTCTTTTTGGGATATATCCAGTAATGAGCATCCAGAAACACTGCTTTATTTAGAGGCGCTGCTAAATTATCGCGCTATTCCCCTGAACCCAATTGAGCAGCTGTTTAGAATTTACTACTATGACTGGCAATACTACCTACTAAGACGAATCGGCGAAACCGAAGAAAAACTAAAAATAAATTACTTGGGCGTTATTTATCAGTCTAACTGGGATTCAGGAATGAATTTCATGGGGACAAAAAAATCAATCCTCTCTCGGGTACTTCGAGGAATAAAGCGATTTTTACGCTATCTTCAGTGTTATTTTTAATCATATGAATCCCTCAATGCCCACTATACAAATTCTTGTAATCTCACTTCAGAGGTCAGTTGATCGAAGAAATAAAGTCGAGCAAGAGATGCAAAAAATCTCTATTCCATGGGCATTCCTAGACGCAGTAGATGGTTCTTCATTGACTTCTATCCCAAGTGAATATAAGCCATCAAAAGTCAAAAGATTACAGGGGTATAGCTTAACTGCCAGTGAAATCGGTTGCTATCTTTCCCATAAGGAAGCGTGGAAACGATGCGTGAGTAGTGGTCTACCCACCTTAATACTTGAAGATGATTTTCTTTTTAAGTCAAATTTTGTGGAAACATTAGAAATTTTGCTGAATAAGATTCCGAAGTGGGATTTTGTTAGGCTTCAAGGTTTATATGAAGTTCCATTTACAAAAATTTACGAAGTATCGGGCATATCCTTGGTGAAAAACCACGGCGATCCATGCGGTACAGCAGCCTATATTCTGAAGCCAAATGTCGCAAAAATATTAATTGAACACTCCGTAGATATTTATGAGCCAGTTGATCATTTTCTAGAGCATTGCCACAAACATCATGCGGAGCTATTGGCGATTAGACCCTATCCGGTCGATGTTACCCCGCTACAAACGACTATCGGTGATAGGCCGGGAAGATTGCCAATACATGGCTTTGCCAAGTTAAAGAGATCGATTTTTAGAGCCATAGATCGTTGGTTTTCTAAAAATGCTTGGTTCCCAAAAAAGAGATAAATAGCCTTATAAATAAAGTTTTGTTTTTAAATTCCGAATTTTGCGCTCCAATCGGTATTTTTGAATTACTAGAAGATCGAAAGAGGAGAGTGATATTGCTGATAAATCTTTTCCCTCAATAAATATTTCGTTGAATTTACGCATCACGACTTGTGGGCAAAATTTAGTTGAATAAGCATCCCAATCCTTTTGGCTCTGAACTTTTTGAGTAAAGTTCATAAAAATATTCGCCAAATCTTTTTTTCCTTTGTATAGAAAAGCTTTATCTCCCAGAATTTCTATATGGCTTCGTTGGGGCGACATTGCATAGGTAATAATGGGCTTGCCTTTAATAGAAAATTCACCGCATGCTAATCCAAAGCTTTCTCCAATGCCTCGCGCATGAATCATGCCGTCGGAGGTATTGATGAATTTAACCTTATATGTCAGATCTGAGTTCCCGGGTAAAAAAACTAATTGTTCGTGCTGAGCGAATGGCGCCATGTTCATGAACAGAAAAAAAAGATCTTTTCGTTTTTTAACTGCAGCCAACACTTCTTTTTTTACAAACTCTAGATTAAAGCTGTCGGATCCTCCATACCAGCCAAGAACTGTAGCTGAGTCTGGGATAGAGAGCTCAGCGCGTAAATGATCATTACTATCTGGCAACTCAATCATGTGCGGTACAAACGGTATTTTTTTATTCGCACACTCTTTTGATAACCATTCGGAAACAAATGCAAATTTATCCCCATGAAATTCTTCGGGCTTAGTAGGGAAAACCGCATGAATTAAAGAGGGGGAGCTTTCGCAAATAACGCCATCACGTTCGCCTGATTTAATAAAGTAGGTGAGGTCCACTTTCTCTTTTTCTATCAGGTTGTTTAGTTGATTTATCCCTTCATAGGGCAATAGCTTAAATTGCTCCGAGAACTTATTAAAAACGGACTCAACAACGAGATTATCTTTTCGGTAAAAAACAACAGACTGATTTCCTAAAAGTTGTTGATTATGAAAGGCATAGTCGTAAAGTGCTATTTCCGTGCCGCGTAGCGATAGGCTATTGGTATGAAATCCAATCTTCATTGGTTAAGCGGTCGCATCTTCAAGAACGCGTTTTACAAAATTTTTGAAGGGAAGGATGCTTGGAGTTTTTAGTAGTAGTGCCTGTGATGCATACCCATCAAGTATTTTGCGATTTTCGATAAGCTCTTTAAGGGGCTCAAAATCACACCATGACATAGGCGCTAGATTAATAAAGGCATTGGGATTGAAATCGACTTTGACATTTTCATCAGTCCAGGTAATAGGTAGACAATCAGCAAAAAAAGCTTCTGGAATTTTCTCAGTGTAATAGCCAGGATACATACTATTTTCAGGACAGAGGTTGATGGCAAAATTTTGTAAGAGCTCGTACTTTAAAAACCCACTGAGATGATGGTTTTCAATGCGGCTATCAAAGTGGGATCCAAAACCATTAATAGGTAGTACTTTTTGAACGGCATCAAATATGGTTTTTCGAGGCTCTCGGATATGCGAACTTAAAAAGGCTGCACCCCAATTTTTTTCAAGAAAGCGGTTTCCTAGTGGTTTCTGCAATCGGGCGATAGTCATCAAGTGACCGTAGCGTGGGTTCTGGTTTCCACTAACCCCCTCATGAGACCAATCTATCATTTCCATCCAATAAGGAAGCCGAAAATGGTTGCCCAAATGGATATTGAGATCAAAGGAGATGCTGTAATCAGCCATCACAGAGTCGTGGCGGAGATTTTCTGCGCTATGAAAGAGTTTTAATGGCCCTTGTGATCTCGTAGTGGCAATCTTAGACATGGACTCCAGCACAGGGCGTAATGGTTTTGGGCACCATTTAAGCTTTTTGAGGGCCGGCTTGAGAAAGGGCCCTAAGATCAATAGATCGGCCTGATTAGGTCTGACCCATTCGAGCCGATAGCCTAGGCTTTGAGCGATAATTGGTAACAGGCTCTTCGGATAGTCACTAGGGCACCCCGCTGTTGAA
>CAIMZP010000013.1 GCA_903846025.1 uncultured beta proteobacterium
GTTCGCGAAAATGCGTAATAGAGCAAATTGAAAATTTTTACTGGGAGGGACGGCACACTCGCCTCGACGCAGCCTGCGGCGAAGCCCGGGTTGCCGTCCCCAAAATCAGGGTCGCCAACATGGCAACCCTCCCTTTCAAAGAAAGTAAATTTTC
Organism: uncultured beta proteobacterium; assembly: GCA_903846025.1. Classification (GTDB taxonomy): domain Bacteria; phylum Pseudomonadota; class Gammaproteobacteria; order Burkholderiales; family Burkholderiaceae; genus Polynucleobacter. Next base: position 155 of record CAIMZP010000013.1, read on the forward strand.
TTGCGAGTCGCCGTTTCCTCCTTAACGTCTTGAGCGTTTTATGGCGGTGAAAAGGAAAAAACACAAAATGGCCAGTCTCCACCGGCGCAAAAAAATCGCCGCGCCAGCGAAAACCAAGGCCGTTGCATCACAATCCGCTCCGCCGCCAGCGGGTAAAGGTGACATCACTGCATCCATCCGGAGGGAAAGTCCGGCTTACGACGGCGACACGGCCATCAAACTTTATCTCCGCGAGATTGGACAGGTAAAGCTGCTCACGCCGCAGGAGGAAATCAAACTGGCGGCGCGCATTAAAAAAGGCGACAAAAAGGCGCGCGAACAAATGATCAAGGCGAACCTGCGTCTCGTTGTCAAAATCGCGCGCGATTACGAAGGCATCGGCCTGCCGCTGCTGGATTTGATCAGCGAAGGCAACATCGGCTTGATGAAAGCGGTAGATAAGTTTGAATACCGTCGTGGTTATAAGTTCTCAACCTATGCAACTTGGTGGATTCGTCAGGCAATTACCCGTTCCATTGCCGACCAAGCTCGTACGATCCGTATTCCAGTTCATATGATCGAAACGATCAATAAAATGAACCGTATTAGCCGTCAAATTTTGCAAGAAACTGGCCATGAGCCAGATGCTGCAACCTTGGCCCTCAAGATGGAGATTCCTGAAGATAAGATCCGCAAGATCATGAAGATTGCAAAAGAGCCAATCTCTATGGAAACACCCATTGGTGATGATGAAGATTCGCATTTAGGTGACTTTATTGAGGACGGCAATACTTTAGCCCCAGCTGAAGCGGCCTTGCACGAATCTATGCGTGATGTGGTGAAGGATGTATTGGACTCATTAACTCCACGTGAAGCAAAGGTATTGCGTATGCGCTTCGGAGTTGAAATGAGCACAGACCATACTCTAGAAGAGGTAGGCAAACAGTTTGATGTAACGCGTGAGCGTATTCGTCAGATTGAAGCCAAGGCTTTAAGAAAAATGCGGCATCCAAGTCGTAGCGATAAACTCAAAACCTTCCTTGAGGAAGATTGATCATAGGCTTACGGGCCCATAGCTCAGTTGGTTAGAGCAGAGGACTCATAATCCTTTGGTCCCAGGTTCAAGTCCTGGTGGGCCCACCAACGAAATCAACGACTTAGGGAGAAATTCCTAAGTCGTTTTTCTTTCTATGCATCTAGGTGTGCAAGCAATCTCTACACACCTTCCGCGACAACTCCAATAAACATATGGGTCTGCTATTAGAGTAATGCACTACTTGTAGATTGTGGTGCCTAAATATTAACCGGTTCAATTTAAGGTCGCTAGCCATCCTTCACTAAACAAGCGTTACTTTAAGTAAGACTTATGATTTATTGAAAATATACCTTATAGAAACGATGTGTTTAGGTCATTACCCTAAAGTTTTTTGGATCGGAATAGTAAGGTGTCGATGATTAATCGTTACTTTAAATAACGCTGGGGTAAATGCCTAGAGTAATTCAGGTGCGAGCTCTCTAGTATTGCTAGATGACCCAGCTAATCGAATTAACTTATGTGAGTGAACCAGCGCAAAATATGTCATTTTTGGGTTTGATGAGACTTTTATATCACTCCTATTCCAATAACCAAGCCTTGGGCATTACTGGCGCTCTCATCTATGAGAATAATAAATTTGGTCAAATCATTGAAGGACCTGAAAAAGATATTGAAGCTTTGTGGAAAAAAATTCAAAAAGATAGCCGCCACAAAAATGTTCGTCTGATTGAGCTCAAATCTATTAGCGAGCGTAGTTTTAGTAAGTGGACTATGGTGTTCCAAGGCAATGAAGAGATTGCCAAAACCTTGCCAGAAATTAGTGCCGCAATTGAGGATATAGAGTTTCCAGTGGATCATCCCTTGTTAATCGCTTTAAGAAATGGCGTGTAGTGCTCGCGTACAGTCACTAGTCACTAGTCCCTAGTCCCTCAGTAGCAATAACGGATATTTCTTGAGCGCTGCTTAAAGTAATGCCTTTCAATCTAATAAAAAACTGTGAAGCAAGAAGGTGTTTAGATGATTACTCCAAATTTATTGGATTTTTAAAAGCAAGGGCTAAGAGGGTGTATCTGTTTGACTTGATAAATTGACTACACATTTACTTGCATGCCGATATAGGCCGCCCGCAGGCCATCTCTTTATGGAGCTCCATCCTGACTTCTACTCGCATAATCATTGGTCCCAGGTTCAAGTCCGAGCGAGTCCATCAATGAACTAAAGGGCCTAGGGAAAAATTCTTAAGGTGTTTTTCTATTTTTACGAGTCAATATTTAAATGCCAAGCTATATAAGGGTTGTTTAGTTTTCTTTAATTAACCGCTTAAATGCACTAATGAATGTTTCGGGGGACTGAGCTCCCTGAAGGAGAAACTGGTCGTTAAGAATGATCGAAGGAACTGAATGAATGCCCAAATTTTTATAGTTTTCTTCCTTCCCTCTAACCTCCTTGGCAAACTCATCTCCACTCAGTATTTGATGCGCCCTTTCTTCGTCTAGTCCTGAACGGGTTACCGCATCTAATATATTTCGTTCATCGTCTAAGTTGGATGCCAAGCAAAAATAAGTATTTA
>CAIMZP010000014.1 GCA_903846025.1 uncultured beta proteobacterium
AAAATACGGCCAGAGAATATATTTTTCTTGCCCTGTTTTTCTACAGTTAATAAGCCCTTCTTAATGGCATATAGAGGAATGGCATTAACAAGGTCACGCAATGTTATGCCGGGCTGCATTGTTCCTTTAAAGCGAATTAATACCGACTCAGGCATATCTAAAGGCATCACACCAGTTGCTGCAGCAAAGGCCACTAAGCCAGACCCAGCTGGGAAAGAGATGCCAATGGGAAAGCGAGTATGACTATCACCGCCAGTACCGCAGGTATCTGGCAAAAGAAGTCGGTTTAACCAGCTATGAATTACACCGTCACCTGGTCGTAAGGCAACGCCACCACGGTTTGTCATAAATGATGGCAATTCATGATGTGTACGGATATCAACTGGCTTTGGATAAGCCGAGGTATGGCAGAAAGATTGCATTACGAGATCTGCAGAGAAGCCCAGGCAAGCAAGGTCCTTCAACTCATCACGAGTCATTGGGCCAGTAGTATCTTGTGAGCCAACCGTTGTCATATGGGGTTCGCAATAAGTGCCTGGTCGAACGCCTTGACCTTCAGGTAAGCCACAGGCACGCCCAACCATCTTTTGTGCCAAGCTAAAACCTTTTGTGCTATCTGGAGGGCTTATTGGTAGGCGGAAGGCGGTTGAAGCAGGTAAGCCAAGAGCTGCACGCGCTTTAGCTGTAAGGCCTCGACCAACAATTAAAGGAATGCGCCCGCCAGCACGAACTTCGTCCAAGATCACAGGGGATTTGAGGGAAAACTGAGCAATTTCTTGACCGTTTTTAAAGGCCTTACCTTCATATGGTCGTAATTCAATTTCATCGCCCATATTCATTTGAGTGACATCAAGCTCTATCGGTAAGGCGCCGGCATCTTCCATCGTATTAAAAAAGATGGGGGCAATTTTTGTTCCCAAACAAACACCACCAAAGCGCTTGTTAGGAACAAATGGAATATCTTGTCCAGTCCACCACAGCACTGAATTGGTAGCAGACTTGCGTGAGGAGCCAGTACCTACAACATCACCAACATAAGCAATTTGGTTACCTTTTTTCTGCAGGGCTTCAATTTGCTTCATGGGACCGCGAACACCAATTTCATCGGGATCAATGCCTTGACGTGGATTTTTGAGCATGATGGTGGCATGCAGCGGAATATCTGGACGACTCCACGCATCTGGGGCTGGCGAAAGATCGTCGGTATTAGTTTCGCCGGTAACCTTAAATACGGTAAGCTTTAAGCTTTCAGGGACTGCAGGGCGGGAGGTAAACCACTCGGCATCAGCCCAGCTTTGTAGCACTTCTTTCGCTAGTGCATTTCCTTTTTCTGCCATTTCCTGAACATCGTGGAAATAGTCAAACATCAGCAAGGTCTTTTTTAGTGCGGCAGCCGCCGCAGAACCACACTGTTCATCAGCCAAAAGCTCGACTAAAGGCTTGATGTTGTAACCGCCGAGCATGGTTCCCAGTAATTCAGTCGCCTTTGTGCGGGATATTAATGGTGATTTCTCATCGCCTTTTGCGACGGCATCCAAGAATTCTGCTTTAACCTTGGCGGCATCGTCGACCCCAGCTGGCACGCGATTGGTAATTAACTCTACCAACTCATCTTCCTTACCCTTTGGTGGGTTTTTGAGCAATGCAACCAGTTCTGTGGTTTGATCTTTTGTGAGAGGTAGAGCTGGGATTCCGAGGGCTGCGCGTTCCGCAACATGTGCGTTGTAGGCTTCTAACATCATATTTCCTATGGGGTAAGTGTTATCAACAGAAATGCAAATGGGATTATTGATCCCGATCAACATTCATTGTAATTGTTTGAACTTGGCTTGAGTATGGGTTTTACTACTGATATTGCCTATAAATAAGGCATAAAGGCTATTTTTCCCTAATCCAGGTTTGCGTTCTTCCTAGCAGCGGTATTCCTATGTAAGCCCGAAGATCAAGCTTGCTACCTTGATCTTTTAATTTCATTTCTGCGCGATAAACATCTCCATCATCGGGGTCGAGTATTTGGCCGCCACTGTAGCTCTCCCCTGTTTTTTTCATGCCCAATAATATCTCCATCCCTAAAACAGGCTTTCCCTTGCGAAAGTCTGTGCATTTATCGCAGGTTGGCAGTGCATTGGGATCCAATAGCTTCAAAATAACACCAGAATAAAGGCCTCCCTTTTCACTAATTTCCACTAAAGCAGCGGGTTGGTTAGTGTCATCATCAAAGGTTTTCCATACCCCGGAGATAGTGCCCCCTGTTTGGGCAATGCTATAGGGGGCTGGCAGGAGCAAGGCCAGAGTCAATAAAAGGGTTCGGGCCTTACTTTTATTCGTATTTAGCATCCAATACTCCTGTAATTAATAGATATATTTCAATGACCACTTTACTGAATTTTCCTCTTATTGCTAGCTGTCGTTATAATTACTTTTTCCAACAGAGCTAAAGCGATGACCAAATACGTTTTTGTCACTGGTGGCGTGGTTTCTTCCTTAGGGAAAGGAATCGCGGCTGCCTCACTTGCCGCGATTCTTGAATCCCGCGGCCTGAAAGTCACCCTCCTAAAATTAGACCCCT
>CAIMZP010000015.1 GCA_903846025.1 uncultured beta proteobacterium
CCGATCTGCGACAGTTTTAAAACCACCCCTGCCAGATAAATAATGGTGAATAACTGCTAGCTTGAACTCTTTGCTGTATTTGGACATAAAAACTGCACCTTAGAAGGTTGGACGGATGTCCAACTTTTGGGGTGCAGTTCAAAAACTGGCAGCCTTTTTTGCTGGTTAAAATGAGCTTACTGCGCCATCGCTGCGTGGATCCCAGCCACCATGGAGTGTCCCGGAAGGATCGCGAATAATACAACCAGCATGACCAACGGTTTCATCATAGGCATCCAGCATTTCAATTTCATGGCCCAAAGCATGGAGTTCCTTAGCAACCCAGGGGCTAAAGCGGGATTCAAGCTTTAAACTATCGCTAGTTTGACCCCATGTACGCCCCAGTAACCAGCGCGGCCGACTAATTGCATCCTGAGGATCTAATCCATAGGTGGCTGTGCGAGTAAAGATGGCGCATTGGGTTTGTGGTTGTCCATCTCCACCCATGGTTCCGTACACCATCGAACGTCCATCTTTGAATAAGGCAAGAGCTGGATTAAGTGTATGAAAGGGTTTGCGATAGGGCTCTAAATGATTGAGAGATTTAGGATCTAAAGAAAAGCTACAGCCACGATTCTGCCAATTGACACCCGAAGTAGGAAGAACAATACCCGCTCCAAACTCATGATAAATACTTTGAATGAAGGAAACGCAATTTCCATCACCGTCGACGACCCCCATCCAAATCGTATCAGCAGGGCCTTTACCCTGGCCCCAGGGAAGGGCTTGTTCTGGGTTAATATTTTTAGCTAGTTTTTTTAAGAAGGCCGGTGATAAGAATGACTGAGCATTTCTTTTCATATAGGCAGGATCAGTGACAAATTGATCACGTACTTTAAAAGCCTGTTTTGTTGCTTCGACACAGTGATGGACATATTCGGCACTGTCTACCTTAAAGCGCTTGAGATTAAGCTGATCCAGAATGCCAATAATCATTAAAGAGACAACGCCCTGTGTAGGCGGCGTCATGTTGTAGACATTACCCATGCTGTGCCTAAGTTCAAGTGGGTCGATCAACTTTGCATGATGACGCTCAAGATCATCCAATCTCAGTGGGCTACCAATATCAGTCAATTCTTTTGCTAATAGATGAGCTAAATCCCCGCGATAGAAATCATCCGTGCCTTTTCTAGCAATTTGACGCAAGGTTTTAGCTAGACGCTCTTGTTTAAATATGCTGCCAACAACTGGGGCCTGTCCATCAACCAAGAAGGTTTCTGAAAAACCAGGGATGGGACAAAGCTCCTCTCTCTTTTTCAAGGTTAGGCTAGATTGGCTATGGGTAACGGGCATCCCATTTTCAGCATAGTGAATCGCATCTGCTAGTAATCTTGAAAGAGGAAGTTTGCCACCTAATCCGCGTTTGGAAAGTTGATGCGCTGCACCCCAGCCTGAAATGGTGCCAGCAACAGTATTGGCTGCGACTGGACCTCTGAAGGGAATGGCTTTAGTGATACCTTGCTCTGCGTACCAGTTCTTTGATGCAAGACCCGCTGCAGCTCCACAGGCATCAATACCCCCCATAACTTTTCCTGGTGAATGAATGACCCAGAATGAGTCCCCGCCAATGGAATTCATGTGGGGGTAGACTACTGCAATTGTTGCCGCCGCGGCCACCATAGCCTCAAGGGCATTCCCGCCATCTCGCAGCACTGCTAAAGCAGATTCCGATGCAAGCGAGTGCGGCGCCACAGCCATCCCTCTAATTCCCCATTTTTGTTGCATAAATTGCTCTCCAGATTATGTATTTTTTATATCCAATAAGAGCATTGTAATCTGGAGGGTAATTATTAACTCAAGCGGATCCTCTTTGATAAGTGGCGCTCTACTGGGCGCTGTAATTGAAATATTTAGGCGATTAAAAGCCTTAAATATTATTGATATGGGGTTAATACCCATTAAATACTTCATTGGGTTTCAGTTTTTAATAGATGTCCGTGATATTCTAATTTTGCATTTAATAAAAAATATAAATTGGAGACAAAATGAATCTAGCAAAGGTTTTATTTATGGCGTTGCTATGCGCTTATTTTTCAATGGCAATCGCAGAAAAAAATAGCGCAAATAGAGTTCAGGGTGCTGAGCATTGGGTTAAAAATGGTGATGTAAATATTTATGTTTGGGAAAAATTTACTGGCAGCCCAAAAAATAAACCTGTCATTATGTTGGCCCATGGATCAGCTACTGCGGGTAAAGAGTCTTTTGACCTCGGGGTTCCCAGTAATCCAGATATTAGTTTGATGGATGTTTTGGCTAAACAAGGCTTTGATGTGTTCGCGCTAGACATCAGAGGATTTGGTCGGTCCACCCATCCCGCAGACCATTTCACAACCGAAGATGCGGCAAGCGACTTAAATGCAGCAGTTGATTTTGTGATGAATGCTCGCAGCGTTCCCAAAGTAAAGCTATTAGCCTGGTCATATGCCACCCAATACGGCGGTCTGTTTGTCATGGCTCATCCAGAAAAAGTAGATCGATATGTTTCTTATGCACAGATGGGCATAGATAGCATTGACATTGCCAAGCGTAGGCCAAACTTAAAGATGTATCAAGAGAAGGTTTATATACAAATTCCTGAGGCAGGGTGGCATGGGCGATTTTATTCTTTGACACCAAAAGAGGACAACTTCCCAGAGGTGGTTGATGCTTATGCAAAATCTGCAGCTGCTATTGAGATCAATACCGCTACAAGTCCTCAGTTGGAATTGGTGACTAAATTACCAATGCTTAATGCGGCTCAGATTACGGTGCCAACGATGATTATTCATGGTGAGTATGACGATGTCGCTGACACTAAGCAGTTGCTACCATTCTTTGAGCAATTACCAAATGCCAATAAGCGCTATGTAGTAGTGCCCAATGCTGGACATATGATGATGTACCAAAAAGGCTACAGCATATTTCAACAGGCGGTAACGGATTACTTCAAAGAGCGGTTTTAATTTTTTATATCGAGCAATCGTAAATAGTGCGTTTTTAATAAATAATATGCAAGGATCGATCCATTTACTAAGGGTAAGGGGCGATAAAGCAATTTGCGATGAATTGGTTCTGGAGTTCAGCTGATGTTCAATATACTAGCGCCCTGATTTTTTTAAAGAGCCACCCATTGATATGAACAAGTGGGTGGCCAGCATTTCTATTTAAGGCTTTAAATTGGCAACTTCATGCATCAGTTTAAAAATGAATGTTCAGCAAATTTGGCAATGCTTAAAAGAGTCCAATCATCTTCGTAGTTGCCAATTAATTGAATTCCAAGCGGCAAGCCATTACTGGACTTAGTAAATGGTAAGGTGATGGAAGGCACTCCCAAAAAACTCCATAGCGCACAAAATATTGGGTCTCCAGTCGATGTTAGCCCTTTTGGAGCCTCCCCGCTCGCTGGTACGGAGAGGAAGGCATCATATTTCCCAAAAAATTCTCCAACTGATTGTCGCAATTTTTTTTGTTTTGAACGAGCATTAAGATATTCAAGGGCAGAATGTTTAGAACCTTTTTCTGATAACTCTTTGATATGAATGCTCAGTAATTGCGAGTGATTTTTGATATGAGATTGGTGTATTGCAGCCGCTTCGCATTCCATCATGGTGTTCATGTCTTGAATTGCATCCCAATACAGACCGGGTAAAGTGACATCCTCCACTATTGCTCCTGAAGAGCGAAGTCTATCGGCTGCCGATTCAAGTGCTTGAGATTGTTCTTGGCTCAACAGATGATCAAATGGGGTCTTGAGAACCGCTATACGCGGCTTGGAAAACGGCGCGATTCCATCTATTTGATCCATTTTAAAATCTGGCAAAACTATAGAATCCTCTTCTTCATTCGTTTCATTTTTCAGCAAATTTAAAGCTATTGCTGCGTCATCAACTGAGCGAGTAAAAAATCCAATGTGATCTAAAGATCCAGAAAGAGGGTGGGCACCATCTCGTGGTATAGCGCCAAAACTGGCTTTAAATCCAACTATTCCGCAAAAGGCTGCGGGACGGATAATAGATCCTTGTGTTTGGGATCCAAGGGCTAACGGCACTATTCCCGCTGCAACTGCTGCGGCTGATCCGCTTGAGGACCCGCCTGGTGTATGTTCACTATTCCATGGATTGGTAGTGGGGCCGGGATTTCTCCATGCAAATTCGGTTGTTACTGTTTTTCCAAAGATAACGCCACCGAGCTGACGTATTTTTTTAATTATTGGAGCATCCTCCTCGGGGATGAATCCTTGGTAGATAGGGGAGCCATTGGTAGTGGGGAAATCTTTTGTGGCAATAATATCTTTTACGGCCACTGGTATGCCCATTAAGGGCCCTTGCTGAATTTGACTATCAAGTTGCTCTAAAGAGGCTCTTACAAGAAACGCATGCAGTGTTGGCTCTTTCAAATCTGCTTGATGGGAGCAGTCGGCTAATAATTTTTGTGGTGTGAGTTGTTTTTTTTGAATCTTGTCACTAGCCTCTTTAAGGCCAAGTATTTTTATCATTTTTATTATTAAATATAGTTAAGTGAAATCTATCTGATGCCTTTAAGGCACCAGATAGGCAGAAATTATTTGATTGTTAGTGCGTTTTTAATATATGTTTCGTTGATGAAGTTTTCAAAAACTGGTTGCTCTTTTAGATTGCCTAGTGCGATCTGAGTATCCATTGCAATTTTTAAAGCTTGCGGTGTAATTTGAACATTCTTTGGAAATACATTTTCGCTCATCATGCGATTGACTGCATTTTCAACAACTTGAGGATCCTGAGATGGGAATTCCTTTTTAGCAACTTCAATTGCACCCTTTGGATCTTTGCCCATATAACGCAAAGCCATTTCCATGCCATTTACCATTCGCTGGGCGGCAACTGAGTCAACAGACTTTAGTGCAGTAATTGATGAGAAGGCGTAAGGTCCATAAGTCTTTGGAAAGCCGAGTACCACCTTCATGCCCTTAATGGCTACCTGATCTAAGCCTGGTTCATATAGGACGGCGACTTTTGCTTGGCCACCGAGTAGGGCAGCCGGTTCAGAACCGAGCGGGACTTGGATCATATCGATATCTGTTTTTTCGCTCATACCGTTTTCTTTGAGAAGCTTGAGGAAAAGGGAGGTGCTGGTAGTTGGCATTAGTCCAGTTACTACCTTTAGGCCTTTGACGTCCTTGATATTAGTAAATTTAACATCTGGGGCGGTGGCTATCCATACAGCTGCCCCATTTACCGCATTGCTAATAATGCCAACATTTGCCCCCTTTGATGCGGCAATTGCAGTCCATTCAGGTCCATGAATGGAAAATTGTGAACTTCCAGACAGTACTGAGGATAGCGCAGCCGTTGGGGATCCGGCAGTCTCCTTAATAACACTAAGCCCTTGATCTTGAAAAAAGCCTTTATCAATTGCAACATATAGAGGTAAATAAAGCATTGACTGAAATGCCTGAGAAACCGTTACCGTCTTAACTTCTGCAAAGGCTGAAAATGATGTAATGCAAATCCCCGATACCAATACGATGGAACTTATTTTCTTAATAATAGATTGCATTTTAAATATCTCCGTTAGGTTAAAAATTACATTCGAATTTGAGTGCGTCCGCTGTCGATCCGCCATGGAAACATGAAGTTTTCCAGCGCATCAATCGCGTGATAAAGAAGAAATCCCACAATCATTAGCATGAATAGACCAACCCATACTGAGTTGAGTTCATAAAGGCTTGATGCGTTATAGATCATGTGACCTAAGCCTGCTTTGGAGGAAATAAATTCTCCAACAACTGCACCAACAAGTCCGAATCCGACGTTGATTCTAAAATTGGAAATAATTGCCGGCATTGAGGATGGAATAATCACTTCAAAAAAGATCTGGTGCTTGGTTCCACCCATAGAAAAAAGGAGCGATTGAAGGTCTTTATCGGCATCTTTTGTCGCCTGATGTGCTGCTATCAACGCAATGATGGCGGTCATAGAAACAACCAGTACAACCTTTGCACCTAAACCCGTGCCAAACCAAAGAAGAATGATGGGTGCAAGCGCAATTTTAGGCACGCTATTGAGGGCCACAATAAAGGGTTCTGTTATTTGCGCTGCCCACTTGGAGTACCAAAGATAAAGTCCAATTGCCGTTCCAATAATGGTGCCAATAACAAAGCCGAGTAGGGCTTCCCACAGGGTGTATCCAGTATCAATAAAGAGCGAGAAATCAAGAATACTCACTACAAATCTTTTCCAAATGCCTTCTGGCGTCCCGATTAAAAATTCAGAGACAAAGCCAAGTTCAGCCCCAAGTTGCCAGACTGCGAAAAATATCATTACCGACATTATTTGGATTAATGATTTTCCTGAGCCAGTATTTAACCAATCGGTTACTAAGGATTTTTTGGTTTTCATGCTTATGCATCCTTTCTGGTTTGAATATCTAATTCTGAGCAAAGTAAATTAAAATATTCTGAGAAATTCTTATGAGCTCTTGCATCAATGGGGGTTGAGCGCTCGATGTCAATTTGATGAACATTTTTTACTGTTGTTGGTCTGCCGCTAAGAGCCACAACCCTTTTAGAGAGCGCGACTGCTTCATCAATATCGTGAGTAACTAAAATTACTGTTTTTTTAAACGTAGCAACCGCTTCTAGTAGTACGCTTTCTAAATAGAGGCGAGTTTGATAATCCAGCGCAGAAAAAGGCTCATCCAGTAAAAGTATGTCGGGATCCATGAGTAAGGTTCTTATTAGCGCTACACGCTGTCGCATTCCTCCGGAAAGTGTTTGTGGGTAAGATTTTTCGAATCCGGATAGACCAAAAGTGGAAAGGTACTCCCTGGCCATATCTACCGCGTTAGGACCATCTTCGCCTCGAACTTTGAGTCCCAATAAAACATTTTCAAGTACTGTTTTCCAGGGAAAAAGAAGGTCTTTTTGCATCATATAGCCGATGCGACCCCTAAGGCTGGATGTTTTTTCCCCTCTATAAATCAGCGACCCCTGATCGGCTTCGAGCAATCCCGCGATGATGTTGAAGATTGTTGATTTTCCGCAGCCACTAGGGCCAATGATGCTGACAAAATCTTGCTCATGTACATCAAACGTTAATCCGCTTAGCACTTCTACTGGACCTGATTTGCTGTTAAAGGACTTATGAATTCCACTGATGGAAAGTTGTATGGATTTATCTGACATTTTTATATTTAATCCAATATGGTGCGGAGTAGGCACTAATACTCACATTTTTAGTGGGCCACAATTTTGTAAGTCATTTTATTTTGGTGCACACTTGCATCACATTCGTATATTTTGAGCCAAAGTGGGGCGTAGATGCAGGTGATTTAAAGAGGCTCGCTAAAGACCTGCATGGCATGCCCAATTCCTCAGTGCTCGGTAAAGTTGACCCTAGAGGGCAGGATCCAGTAGGGCCCTTTTTTTCTAGGGTGAAGATTTTTACTGCCTTTGTCCAGCAGGTATAACTCATTAGGGTTGGCAATAAGACATCACTATAAAAAGACGGTTGCGTATAACTATGAAAGGCATCGCGTAAGCCACTGACAACAAGGTGTGATTTTTACTCTGTCACAGCTTTTATGGAGGGTCGAGCCTATGCGTGTAGTTTTATCTTAAAATAGAAAACTAGAGGTATGGCTAAAGTTATTAATAGCATCACTACCACCACCCTGGGATTTACTGTGCCAATTAGTGGTGGCTAGTAAATTTAGGACTTCAGGGTTATATCGAATGAGGATGTGATAAAGAACGGGAAGGTAGTGGATGTCCAACAGGTTAAGCGTGACTACGAGATGTTTATAAATAGCCGTAGATAGCTGAATCAATTTCCTGATGGGTAGCGTTGGGCATTCCTCTTATAGATGGCTAACTCTGCGCAGGGGTGACGCTAGCCTTCTGCAATATCACTTGGGTGATCTGTTTGAATGTTTTGGTGGTGGAGCTCTATTTTTTTAGGCTATTTGTCTGCCAAACAATTTATTTTTCGATTTAATAAATTAGGGTATCCGAGTTACGTGATTGATTTATCCATTGTCACCAACTTTTGCGATACATATCAATACAGAGTTCTGTGATTGATGGACTGTTTTTCATCTAAGCCGCATCTTTAATAATCGGAGTAATCCTTGCAAAAACTAATTCAAGACGTACTCGCTGCCGAAGCCAAGGCGATTGGCTCCATCTCAGATCAAAACCCATTTGAGCAATGTACCGATCTCTTTTTAAGGGCTAAGGCTAATGGTGGAAAGATTGTCATCAGTGGTGTAGGCAAAGCTGGTGAGGTTGGCAAAAAAATAGCTGTTACTTTTTGTTCGGTAGGTTTACCAAGTGTATTTTTGCATCCACTAGAAGCGCAGCACGGTGATCTTGGGCTTCTTCATCAAAATGATGTGTTGATACTGATTTCAAACTCCGGTCAAACCCGTGAAATCTTGGAGCTAGAGACTTTAGCCAAGCGATTAATCCCCTCCCTGCAAATCATTGCGATTACGGGCAAGCAAAACTCACCATTAGCCAATAAGTCTAATTACGTGCTTTGGAATGGAGATCCGACAGAAGCATGTCCTTTAGGCTTAACGCCAACAACTTCAACGACATGCATGTCTGTTATGGGTGATGTCCTAGCTGTTTTGGTAGTGCAAATGTCTGGATACGGGGCTAATGACTATGCTCTGCGCCATCATAGCGGTTACCTTGGCACCAAGGCAAAGGGTAGCGACATTTAAGCGGTTGACTTTTGTATCTAAGTGGATACAATACATAAATAATTTACATCATCCAACAAACCAAGTCATTTGAAGCGTGGCACAACTCCATTAAGGATCTACGCGCCAAAGTGGCTATCGCTCGGCGTATTGAGCGAGCAGAAAACGGTAACTTGGGGGATGTGAAACCTGTGGGTACTGGTGTATCGGAAATGCGTATTGATATAGGCGCTGGCTATCGGGTGTACTACACCATGCGAGAGAAGATCATGGTGATCTTATTGGCTGGTGGCACTAAGAGTTCGCAGCAGACAGATATTAAAAAAGCGATTGAATTGGCTAAGGAGTTTTAAGTTATGAAAGCAGTGCAAAAACTAAAAGCATTCGATATTACTCGCTACCTTGATAGCGAAGAGGCTATTGCCGAGTACTTATCCCAGGTATTAGAGGATGGCGATAATGATGAACTTATTCGCTCATTGAGTCATATTGCCAAAGCTAAAGGTATGGCTGCCGTTGCCAAAGAATCGGGTTTAGGTCGCGAAAGCCTCTACAAAGCATTGACTGTGGGATCACAACCCCGCTTTGACACTATTTCTAAAGTTATTCATGCGTTGGGCCTAAAGATTAGCGTTCACGCGTGACCACTCCCTAGGCGGAACATGTGTCTCTATTGATGACAATCAATCAATAATGAAAATTATTGAACTCATGATGATTTAAGCGGCATCAATCACGAAACTCGGATATCCATAAATTATTGGCCGACTATTGACAGCCTATTGTTCCAGCTAACTTAACAATATAGACAGAGCTTAACCTGTAGTGTTAGCCCCCTGTTAACCTGGCGCTTATGCTGGGGGCAACAAAAAAGGGGCTGCCTAACGGCAACCCCTTACTCTATTTGGCTCCTCGACCTGGGCTCGAACCAGGGACCTACGGATTAACAGTCCGGCGCTCTACCAACTGAGCTATCGAGGAATAAGCCGATATTATAGCAAGATGAAATCAACTCTTCCTACTTCTGTACAGATACCTAAAGTATTGACCATTGCTGGCTCAGACAGTAGTGGTGGCGCGGGTCTACAGGCTGACCTAAAAGTCATCACCGCCCTAGGTGGATATGGGATGTCGGTCATTACCGCTATAACTGCTCAAAATACCCTTGGAGTCATACGAATACAGGACGTAGACCTTGATGTGGTTGAAGCTCAAATCGATGCAGTTTTTCTGGATATTGAGGTCGACATTGTCAAAATTGGCATGTTGGCCAGCCCGGAAATTGTGGGTATTGTAGCCTCCAGCTTGCGACGCCATGGAGTCAAGAAAATTATTCTAGACCCCGTCTTGCGCGCTACTTCTGGTGCCAGCTTAGGTGGCGACGATACCGCTGGTGCAATGATTACTCAGTTATTTCCAATGGCTACCCTCATTACCCCAAACTTAGATGAGGTATCACTCCTCTTGGGTCGAGATATTGCTGGGCTACAAGACTTTAAATTGGCCGCGGAAGAGTTGCTTGATATGGGCCCCCAGGCGGTATTGATCAAGGGTGGTCATCTTGATTCCACCCACACTCAGCTAACTGATTATTTAATGTGGCGTACTTTAGAGGATGGGCTTGAGGTAGTTCAGTCAAAAGAGTTCAAGCATGATCGTGTCAATACTGAAAATACCCATGGCACTGGGTGCTCTCTAGCCTCTGCAATTGCCACTTACTTAGCGGATGGCCACGACCTCAGTCATGCGGTTGGTAAAGCGATTTCGTATGTAGAAGCTGGATTGGAGGCGGGGCGTTTCTTAAGTATTGGCGAAGGACCTGGACCTCTGTGGCATATGCATGATTTCTATCCTACTGCATTGCCTCTGGAGGAGGATAAGACTTAAGTCATTCACTTAAGTCTTCATTAGCTCCTGCAGTTTTTTCACTGTAGTCTTCGGGTCGTTTGAGCTGGTTATTGCTCTGACTACGGCAACAGAGCCGACACCGCTTTGTGCAACCGCATGAATACTGCTTTCATCGATTCCACCAATCGCGACTAATGGGTAGTGCCCCATAAGCTTGGCATACTTGTATAAACGACCTAAGCCTTGTGGTGCTGTAGGCATCCTTTTGAGGATCGTTGGAAATACCGCTCCCATCGCAATATAGCTAGGGCAAAAACGATCCGCGTATACCATTTCGGCATAGCCATGGGTGCTCAAACCCAAGCGTAAGCCAGATAATCTAATAGCATCCAAATCTGCCGAGGCCATATCCTCTTGACCTAAGTGCACACCATATGCACCGGCCTCAATGGCCTCCTGCCAATAGTCATTAATAAAAAGCAAAGTTTTACTGCCTTTAACCGCTTCTACTGATTGGGCAATCTGCCTCTTAAGGGTGGCGCTATCTTCTGATTTAAAGCGAAGCTGCACCGTAGGAACTTCAGCATCAACCATGCGCTTGACCCAGTCTGCATCTGGCATGACTGCATATAAACCGAGACGCTTTGGGCATTCTGCAAAGGCATTAGGATTCATATTTCTAGTCCAGGGTAGTAGATCAAAGTGCTCTGGTCGGTTGGGCCACTGGAAGGGATTAAATCCACCATCATGATGGACCATGCGTGACCAAGCTTTACCTAAAACTCGAGCATCCGCTTCAATAAATCCCATCTCCACAGCAGCTAAAATTCCGGCCAGTTCATACAGATCGGAGGCTTGCTCATTATCAATCTGAGGGGGTGGCTTACTCAGACTAAATTTTGGGATGGGAAGACATAAATCCTCGTTACGATGTGCTGCCACAATTTGATCTGCAAGGTCGCGAATTAGGCTCATCTCAATATCTTTGGTAATTTGACTAACTCTGATGCCAGAAGGGAGTTCCAACTAGCGGAGTACTCGCTTGCGCTGATTGCTGTGCTTGCATAGCACCAGATAAGAAAGCGGTGCGGCCAGCCCCAACCGCCATTGCAAAAGCTTTGGCCATCGCAACCGGATCATCCGCCAAAGCCACTGCCGTATTTAATAAGACACCATCAAAACCCCACTCCATAACAGTACATGCATGTGATGGAAGTCCAAGTCCAGCATCAACTAGGAGGGGTACCTTAAGGCGATCGCGTAACAACTTCATTGCATAAGGATTGAGAGGGCCTTGACCGGTGCCAATTGGGGCTGCCCAAGGCATTACTGCTTGGCACCCAACATCAATTAAGCGTTGGCACAAAATTAGATCTTCGGTGCAGTAAGGCAATACTTTAAAGCCATCTTTAATGAGTGTTTCGGCAGTAGATACTAAGCGTAAGGTATCGGGCTGCAAGGTATAGTCATCCCCAATGAGTTCTAACTTAATCCAATCGGTTTCAAATACTTCGCGAGCCATCTGTGCGGTAGCAATGGCTTCTTGAGGGCTATGACAACCAGCAGTATTGGGTAGCACCGGTACGGCCATCTTTTTTAAGAGATCCCAAAAACCAGAATGTACTTCAGCAGTGGAGCTGCCTTGTCGACGTAAGCTTACTGTAATCATGCCAGGGTTTGACCCTTGAACCGCATTCTCTAGAACCTGCGGAGAAGGATAGCGTGATGTACCGAGCATTAAACGGCTGGCAAAACTCTCGCCATAGAGAATGAGAGTATCCAGGTGATTCAATGGATTAAATGAGTGGGTTGTCATCGCAATAAAAAAAGTTTATTTCTAGCCACCAGTAACTGGGGAAATTATTTCAATCATGTCGTTCTCATGTAAAACCTGGAGGGCATATTGTGTTTTAGGAACAAATGTAAGGTTCACAGCAACTGCAAAAGGTGGCTTAGCTTGAACATAATCAAGAAGGTTGCAGATCAGACTATCTTGAGGAACCTCATGTTCAGTCTGATTGACGATTACACGCATGTAGCAAAACTTTCTACATCGGGTTCTCTTTGAACGCTCAGCCCCAGGTCAAGAGCCGTTTTGCTTTCGCCACTTTCCAGTAACTCTAAAGCGCAATCCAGTACTGCGGGTGAGATCATAAAGCCATGGCGATACAAGCCATTAATCAACATCAATCTAGAAGTATTTTTAATTCTCTTAATCTGAATCTCTGGTAAGTTATTTTTAAGTGTTGGCCGGCATTGAGTTGCCATTTCCAAGATGCGCGCTTCCGCAAAGCCACTATGAACGGTATAAATTGCGCTAAGTAATTCCATGGCCGAACGCACGCTGATCTCAGACAAGTCCTCGGACTCAATTTCTGTAGCACCAACAACATAAACATCGTTTTCTTTAGGGGCGATATAAATTGGATAGCGTGGATGAATCAGGCGTGTAGGGCGACGCAACTTAACTTCAGGCGCGTATAAGCGAATAACTTCACCCCGGACACCGCGCAAAGGATTGGGTTGAAGTAAAGCAGGGGGCAACTCCATCGCAACAGTTTTTGCCTGCCATGCTGTCTTTGCGCCTAAACCCCGACAATCAATTACCCAGCGATAGGTGTTATTTAACTGTAATTGCTCAGGTTCTGCAGGGGTATTCCAGTGACAGGTAACCTTGAGCAGATCTAATTCCTCTAACAAGGCGGCTAAAAGCTGACGATTATCTAGCTGCCCTTCATTAGGAAGGTAAAGGCCTTGGGTGAAGCGCTCGGAAATGCTTGGCTCGATAGCTTGTAAGGCCGCGCTATCAAGGTGTTGTGGTGCGGCAAGCAGGGGATTGGTAGCGCTATTTTTCTCAAGGTGGGCCGCAAAACGTTCCGCATCACTTGCATCTTGTCGGTGCCACAATATTAATGTGCCATCTTGCTGAAAATAGACCGGGTTAGCTAGTTGCGTAATGATTTGTTTCCAACGTGGCAGACTGTGAATGCCCATCCGCACGACGTTATCCTCAGTAATAGCAGATTCAGCAAGGGGGGCTAACATTGCAGCTGCAATGCGCGCAGGCGATTCTAATGCGTGCGGCCCGCCTTGTTCGAATAAATCTACTTGTGCACCGCGCTGAGCAAGTGCAACAGCTAGTAACCGGCCCATAAGGCCGGCACCAACTATGGCGTACTTCCTATTCATTCTTACTGATAAATCTCGCTACCGCGCTTACGAAACTCAATGGACTTTTCTTCCATGCCGATAGATGCTTCTACGGCAATGGGAATTACTTTAGGGTGACCATTGGCATCTAAGGTCGCAGCATATTCACGTACTTCCTGAGTAATCTTCATAGAGCAGAACTTAGGCCCACACATTGAGCAAAAGTGTGCAATTTTTGCGCCTTCCGCTGGCAAAGTTGCATCATGATATTCACGGGCACGTTCTGGATCTAAGCCAAGATTAAATTGATCTTCCCAGCGGAATTCAAAACGGGCTTTAGATAATGCGTTATCTCGAAGTTGAGCGCCTGGCAAACCTTTGGCTAAATCTGCGCCATGAGCTGCAATCTTGTAAGTAATAATGCCGGTACGTACATCTTCTTTATCTGGCAAACCTAAATGTTCTTTAGGAGTGACATAGCACAGCATGGCTGTACCATACCAACCAATTTGAGCTGCACCAATGCCGCTAGTAATATGATCGTAACCAGGAGCTATGTCGGTAATTAATGGTCCAAGTGTGTAAAAGGGAGCCTCAAGACAATGCTTTAGCTCTTCGGTCATATTCTCTTCAATGCGTTGCATTGGAACATGACCGGGGCCTTCAATCATAACTTGCACATCATGCTTCCATGCTTTAGCAGTAAGCTCACCCAGAGTATGAAGCTCTCCAAACTGGGCTGCATCGTTAGAGTCGGCAATACATCCGGGTCGCAAGCCGTCACCCAAACTAAATGACACATCATAGGCTTTCATAATCTCGCAAATTTCATCAAACTTCGTATAGAGGAAGTTTTCTTTATGGTGAGCTAAGCACCACTTTGCCATAATCGAGCCGCCACGAGAAACAATACCTGTAAGGCGATCAGCTGTTAATGGAACGTAGCGTAGCAATACACCCGCATGAATAGTGAAGTAATCTACGCCTTGCTCAGCTTGCTCAACCAAGGTATCACGGAACATTTCCCAGGTAAGGTCTTCTGCGACACCGCCGGTTTTATCAAGCGCTTGATAAATAGGAACAGTACCAATGGGTACTGGTGAGTTACGAATAATCCACTCACGAGTTTCATGAATATGTTTTCCAGTGGATAGATCCATGATGGTATCTGCACCCCAACGTATTGACCACACCATTTTTTCCACTTCTTCATTAATAGATGAAGTGACTGCTGAATTACCTAGGTTGCCGTTGATCTTCACGCGGAAGTTGCGACCAATAATCATTGGTTCTAATTCAGGATGATTGATGTTGGCGGGAATAATGGCTCGCCCAGAGGCAATCTCAGAGCGCACAAATTCGCCAGTAATAATCTCTGGAAGGTTGGCACCGTAACTCTTGCCAGGATGTTGTTTGAGTAAGAGCTTGTATTCAGGGTTTTGACGTAGTTTTTCTAGGCCCATGGATTCACGCAAAGCAACGTATTCCATTTCGGGCGTGATAATTCCTTGGCGGGCGTAGTACATTTGACTTACGTTGTTGCCGGATTTGGCTACACGTGGAGCGCCGATGTGGGCAAAACGTAAATGTTGTGTCTCATTGTCCAGGGATCGGGCAACGCCGTATTCGGAGCTGGGACCGGCTAATTGCTCAGTATCATTTCGCTCTTCAATCCAATTTTTGCGCAACAGTGGCAAACCCTTTTCCAGATTGATCACAATATCTGGGTCACTGTAAGGGCCAGAAGTGTCGTAAACAGGCACCGGAGGGTTGGGAACCATTTGCTCTCCCACGAGAGTCGATAGTTGCTCAATCATGCGAATGGGTGCTTTGATGTCTGGACGTGATCCCTCTAAATATGTCTTAGTGGATGCTGGGTACGCGAATTTCTGCCCAAAGTCATGTTCTAAGCTCTTTAAGCTCGGAATCTCGTGTTTTGTTTTTTTGGTATCACTCATGTCCATCTCCTGACTGTTGTAGATGGACGAAACCGGGTGTCGGTCTGATGTAACTCCCCACGCCAGCATTACCTGGATCGGGTTATAGGGTCTTTCTCAGCGCCTCACAGCAAATAAACTATTGGAGGGCACCCCTGTTTCATCCTTAGGGCTAATTTAACCACGAAAATCCTTTAAGGTGAATGACTGTGATCAAGCTCGATACTGACGCAAGATAAAGTCAGCAGTCACAAATGCAGCATCGCTCGTGAATTCATCGGCCAAAATACGCGCTGCAGCTTCAGAAAATGGAATTTCAATAAAACCACTCACTTCACCATCATGATTTGTAGGGATAAAACTCTCTATGAGCTCTAAATCATAAATAAAGAGCTGCTCATCATGAAATCCCCGATTGGGAATGGGGCGGCACATATGAATTCTTCCAATAGGTTGAATTAGATCGGAAATATGTGATGGAACTCCAGCCTCTTCCCACAACTCTCGACGGGCACAGACCCATGGAGTTTCATTTGAGGAAATCCCCCCGGCGGCTAGGTTGTCTAACTTTCCTGGATCGGTAGGCTTATTCTCACTGCGCCTACCCAGCCATATATTTCCAGCTCTTGTATAGCCATTAATGTGGGTTGCCATGCTCCGAAAGCCAAAAGTTCTGAAAGCAGACCTTTCTAACTGGAAGTACGCATGCCCATCTTGATCAATCCAAGCAAATTGCTCATGACGCCAGCCAGGAATAAAGCCACCTTGCCGCATTCGATCGGCCAGTTTAGCCAGGCTGACGGATAGGTCTAAGGGTTTAGCCGCAGCAATAGTTAGGTGGTTATGAGTCATATTCAGGTGGTCGATGGGCTTTTTAGCTAAGGATTCTTGCAAATAGGGAATGAAATCAGGATTGATGTGGCCAATAACCTGCCCGGGTTTCGTCCCGCCTAAGAAATGAATAGACAGGAAGTCCTGAGGGGCTGATCTGGCCGTATTTTGGAGTAACTCCTCTAGGGCTGCAAGAGTGCTGGTATTAAGTGTGTTCATTTTGTAAGTGTAAGAGAGATGCCTACAAGACTAAAAGAAATGCACTCAAATCCATTCCATTTGTCAACAAAAGTACCTATTAATTTTTATAAATGATGATGCTTAATAATTAAGCAAGCTAGGTCACCCTATACAAATCGGATACTTACGAAAACTTTTGGAGTTTTATCCACAAAAGCTGTGGATAAGTTTTGACGGATTATTGGTCCCGCCGACAGGAATCGAACCTGTATCCCACGCTTAGGAGGCATGTGCACTATCCATTGTGCTACGGCGAGAAAAAGAAAAAAATGTGTGAAAAATATTAAGACACGGATTGCAAATAATATTGATGCTCGACGATTATCAACGCATTTGCAAATTTACTATCCGCACATCGCCCAAACTTGATTCGTTAATGTCACCATCATCTCGGGGGCAAAGTAGGAGGAAAAGGTGATGATTAGAATCAGCGCTAGCATTAAATACAACATCCAATGCAAGCAGGCTACCTTATTTTTTATGGGAAACATATTGGGTAAGTATAAAAATGGTCACTAAAAAACTATGCAGCAACTACACGATGAATTGCACGCTCTTTAACTGGCAAATTCACTAAAAAAGCAACCACCCCTAATGCAATTGCTATTTCCCACACGATGATATAAGAGCCGGTGCGATCATATAGATAGCCACCAAAGTAAGCACCGCAAAAGCTCCCTAACTGGTGCGAGAAGAACACTAGTCCAGATAACATCGAGAGGTATTTAACGCCAAAAATCTGTGCCACAATCGCATTGGTTAGGGGAATAGTTGATAGCCATAAAAAGCCCATAATTGCTGCAAAGATGTAGGTGGTCATTGGGCTTAAGGGTAGCCAGAGAAATCCCATAATAGCAATTGACCTTCCAATATAAATACCTGAGAGTAGATAGCGCTTGGGAAAGCGTTGACCAAAAATCCCTGCGCTATAGGTCCCAAAAATATTAAATAAACCAATTAAAGCAAGTGCTGTGGTGGCAACTACTGGCGCCCCTACATCAGGATAGATCTGCGATAGATCCTTAAGATAAGGCGCCAGATGAACTGCGATAAATACCACTTGAAATCCACAGACAAAATATCCTATGGTCAGCAGTCTAAAGCTTGGATTGGCAATAGCCTCTTTTAGAGCTTGCTTGATGGTTTGGTCGCCTAGATCATGTGCATACACAAAATTCATTTCCCGAAGCATAAAAGCAGTAGGAATCATTAAGCTGGCCATAAGCGCCAATATTAGCAATGCATCTTGCGCACCAAAAGCAGAGATTAAGCCTTGCTCTGTTGGGATCATTAAAAACTGTCCAAACGAACCAGCGGCGGCTGCGATGCCCATTGCCCAGACTCTTTTTTCAGCTGAGACGTTTCTGCCTAAGATCCCATAAATAATGCTGTAGGTTGTTGCTGTTTGTGCAAGGCCAATTAGCAAGCCGCCTGCAAGAGAAAAATTCATCGCATCGGTAGAGACTGCCATGCCCGCCAAACCTAACGCGTATAAAACACCGCCAGCAACCATGATTTTAACTGCGCCATAGCGATCTGCCAGTGCGCCAGTAACGGGTTGAACTGCGCCCCAAATGAGGTTTTGTAATGCAATTGTTAATGCAAATGTTTCTCTTCCCCAGCCGTTAGCAGACGTGATGGGAAGATTAAAGAGTCCAAATCCATGGCGAATACCCATGGATAGTGTCACCATGAGTCCCCCATAAATGAGGACATGCGCAATTGTTAGTTTTGGGGCAGTAGCTGAAATGCTCATAGTCCCTAGACAATACCCTTAATACGCAATTCTTGAATTGACCTTAGATCAAGCTTCAAACGGTCACGTAAGATTTCATCGGTGTGTTGGCCCAGCGTTGGTGGAGCTAAACGCACCTCAACGGGTGTTTCGGACAAATGCATCGGGCTGGAGACTAATTTCATACTTCCTGCAGTTGGATGGGGCACCGAAATTTGGACTCCACGAGCCTGAACTTGTTCATTTTCAAAAACTTCTTTCAGATTATTGATGGGGCCGCAAGGGACGCCAGCCTGCTCCAATAAGTAAATCCATTCTGCTTTTGTCTTTTTTTGAGTCATTGCCTCCAGCAGTGGAATCAGTTCTTTGCGATGCTGAACCCGCGTTGGGTTTTCAGTGAATAAGGGGTTATCGGCGAGATGAGCTTCCCCACCAGCTGTCACTAGGTGTCTAAATTGACTGTTATTCCCTGAGGCAATGATGATCCATCCATCGGATGTGGGAAACGTTTGATAGGGGACAATGATGGGCGAGGCATTGCCTAACCTTTGGGGAATTTTCCCTGTACATAGATAGGCGCTGCCTATATTGGCCATGACAGCCACCTGAGTATCTAGGAGGGCCAAATCGATGTATTGGCCTTGGCCTGTTCGGTCTCTATGGACGATTGCAGCCAAAATAGCTGTGCTGGCATACATTCCAGTAAAAAGATCGGCAATGGCTACCCCCGCTTTTTGTGGGCTAGACCCCTCAAGATCAGATGGCTCTCCAGTGACGCTCATAAAACCACCCATGCCTTGCACAATAAAATCATAGCCAGGGCGGTTAGCATAGGGGCCAGTTTGACCAAAACCAGTGATAGAGCAGTAGATAAGATTGGATTTGACCTTTTTCAGGCTTTCATAATCTAGCCCATATTTAGCCAGTTGGCCCACTTTATAGTTTTCAATGATTACATCGGACTCCAAAGCTAGCTGGCGGATGATTTCCTGGCCTTCTGGCTTGCTGATATCGACTGTAATAGATCGTTTATTGCGGTTAATGCAGATGTAATAGGCGGTTTCGCTGGTATCTTGACCTTTTAGGTCTTTGGCAAAAGGAGGGCCCCAATGACGGGTATCGTCACCCTCGATTGGTTTTTCAACCTTAATGACGTCGGCCCCTAAGTCGGCGAGGTTCTGAGTACACCAAGGGCCAGCCAGCACCCTGCTAAGGTCTAAAACGCGAATATGACTTAAGGATCCCATGCCGTAATTTTGGCATGAATGAAGGGGTAATTTGGAAAAATTCCGGATTTTGTTGAGATATGACTACAATTTGCGCGCATGGCTACCCGTAAAACTTCTGAATACAGCGAATCATCAATTCAAGTCCTCAAAGGGCTTGAACCAGTCCGTCAGCGACCTGGTATGTATACCCGCACCGATAACCCGCTACATATCATTCAAGAGGTGTTAGACAACGCTTCGGATGAGGCATTGGGAGGTTTTGGCAAACACATTACCGTGACCTTGCATGTCGACAGCAGCGTGAGCATCGAGGATGATGGTCGCGGCATTCCAGTTGGAATGCATCCTACTGAGAAATTGCCAGTAGTGGAGATTGTCTTCACTCAACTCCATGCTGGTGGAAAGTTCGAAAAAGGTTCTGGCGGAGCATATGCTTTCTCTGGTGGTTTGCATGGCGTTGGGGTATCGGTAACTAATGCGCTATCAAAGCGACTTGAGGTCACTGTATGGCGCGAAAACAAAGTTTCAACATTAACCTTTGCTGATGGCAAGGTTATTGAAAAATTAAAAACCATTCCGGCTGGCAAGGACGATAAGTCTCATGGAACTCGGGTGCGAGCTTGGCCAGATGCAAAGTATTTTGATAGCCCTGTCATACCAATGACAGACCTGATTCGTTTATTGCGTTCTAAGGCCGTTCTCTTGCCCGGCGTAAAAGTCACTCTGATTCAAGAAAAGTCAGGGGACAGCCAGACTTGGCAATATGCACAGGGTTTGCGTGGTTACTTGAATGAGGCAATAGCTCAAGCAGGTCATGGACCAGAAGTAATCCCCCCATTTGAAGCTGAGCAATACGCTACAGGTAACGGCGATGACGATTCTTTCGCGGAAGGTGAGGGCGCAGCATGGGTTGTTGCCTGGACCGAAGATGGACCACCTGTGCGTGAAAGTTATGTCAACCTAATACCAACCCCAGCTGGCGGTACGCATGAAAGTGGTTTGCGTGAGGGCCTATTTAATGCAGTCAAGGGTTTTATTGAGATGCACGCATTGCAACCAAAGGGCGTCAAACTGATGCCCGAGGATGTTTTTGCAAGAGCATCCTTTATTTTGTCTGCCAAAGTATTGGATCCTCAATTTCAAGGGCAGATTAAAGAGCGTTTGAACTCACGCGATGCAGTACGTTTGGTTTCTGGTTACGCTAAATCGGCATTAGAGTTATGGCTCAATCAGCATGTAGATTACGGCCGCAAACTCGCTGATTTAGTTATCAAACAAGCGCAAGCAAGAACCCGCGCAGGTCAAAAAGTCGAGAAGAAAAAATCTTCTGGGATAGCGGTGTTGCCTGGCAAGCTTACTGATTGTGAAAGCCAAGACATCAGCTTAAATGAAATCTTCTTAGTAGAGGGTGATTCAGCAGGTGGTTCGGCTAAGATGGGTCGTAACAAAGAATACCAAGCGATATTGCCACTCCGTGGCAAGGTCTTAAATACGTGGGAGGCAGAGCGTGACCGCCTGTTTGCCAATAACGAGGTGCATGATATTGCCGTGGCGATTGGTGTTGATCCCCATGGTGCTAACGACACTCCTGATTTATCTAATTTGCGCTATGGCAAGGTCTGCATTTTGTCAGATGCGGACGTGGATGGCGCGCATATTCAAGTGTTGTTGCTAACATTATTCTATAAGCATTTTCCTAAGCTGATTGATTTGGGCCATATTCATATTTCACGGCCACCCTTGTTTAGGGTTGATGCACCAGCACGCGGTAAAAAGCCGGCACAAAAGATCTATGCTCTAGATGCTAACGAGCTGCAAGCGATTGAAGATAAATTGCGTAAAGAGGGCTTAAAAGACTCGGCTTGGCAAATCTCCCGCTTTAAAGGTTTGGGTGAGATGAGTGCCGAGCAATTATGGGACACCACTTTAAACCCGGATACCCGCCGCTTGTTGCCGGTGACATTAGGTAACTGGACCGAAATTGAAACCATTAAGACCATGGATATGTTGATGGGTAAGTCAGAATCTGGAGCGCGTAGGGATTGGTTAGAAGAACGCGGTAACGAAGTTGAGGCGGATATTTAATGACAACGAAAAAGACACCTGGCGATCATTTGGCTACAGAACAGGCGGATTTGTTTTCAAATCCCATTGAAATGAATGTTGTAAAAGTCAATCCAGTTGATCCTCAGCCTTCGGTTGCTCCATCCACTGATGTTGGCGGGCCGAATAATCCACATGATCCTAAAACGATGGATTTAAATGAAGATGGCAAAGACAGTCTGACCTTAGCGGTTTACGCCGAGCGCGCATACCTTGATTACGCCATTAGTGTAGTTAAAGGCCGCGCATTACCTGATGTGGCTGATGGCCAAAAGCCAGTACAGCGTCGCATTTTATTTTCCATGAGTGAAATGGGTTTACGCTCTGATGCAAAGCCCGTTAAAAGCGCACGCGTAGTTGGCGATGTGCTGGGTAAGTTCCACCCCCATGGCGATCAATCTGCATATGATGCTTTAGTTCGTCTAGCTCAAAGCTTTTCTCTGCGCTACCCATTAATCGATGGTCAAGGTAACTTTGGATCTCGCGATGGCGATGGTGCTGCCGCGATGCGTTACACCGAGGCTCGATTAACCAAGATAGCAAGCTTATTAATGAGCGAAATTGATCAGGGTACCGTCGACTTTGCACCAAACTACGATGGCTCTTTTCAAGAGCCTAAATTGTTACCAGCTCGCTTGCCATTTGTTTTGTTAAATGGTGCATCTGGTATTGCCGTGGGAATGGCAACAGAGATTCCTTCACATAATTTGCGTGAAGTCGCTAGTGCAGCTATTGCCTTGATGAAGTCTCCCAAGATGACAACGCCAGAGCTTCTGGAGATCATCCCTGGCCCAGACTATCCAGGAGGTGGTCAGATTATTTCATCGAGCGCTGAAATTGCTCAAATTTATGAAGTTGGTCGCGGTAGCTTAAAAGTACGTGCCCGTTGGTCTGTAGAAGAATTGGCTCGCGGTCAATGGCAAATCATTGTTAATGAGTTGCCTCCATCAACTTCATCTCAACGTGTTCTTCAAGAGATTGAGGAGATCACCAATCCAAAGATCAGGGTCGGTAAAAAAACCCTTACCCCAGAGCAAAACAATCTGAAATCCACCATCCTTAATGTTTTGGATTGTGTACGAGATGAGTCAAGTAAAGATGCAGCTGTCCGTCTTGTATTTGAACCTAAGAGTAAAAATATTGATGTCAATGAGTTTGTTAATCTCTTGCTGGCTCACACCTCGCTAGAATCCAACGCACCTATGAACTTGGTGATGATTGGCAACGATGGTCGTCCGCGTCAAAAAGGCCTAAAAGATATCATTTCTGAGTGGATTGCTTTTCGCGTGGGAACGGTTACACGTCGTACGCAATATCGCCTAGGCAAAGTAAAAGATCGGATGCATATTCTGGAGGGGCGCTTAACTGTTCTCCTAAATATTGATAAGGTCATACATATTATTCGTAATAGCGATGAACCTAAAGCCGCCTTGATCACAGAATTTAAATTGAGCGATCGGCAGGCAGAAGATATTCTGGATATTCGCCTGCGTCAGTTGGCGCGCTTAGAGGGTATCAAGATTGAACAAGAGCTTAAAGAGCTTAGGTCTGAGCGTGATGACTTGGAGGGCTTGCTTCAAAGTGATGCCGTCTTGCGTAAACGCATCATTAAAGAAATTGAATCTGACATGAAGGAGTTTGGCGATGATCGCCGGACTTTAATTCAAGAAGATAAACGCGCCGTAGCTGAAACCAAGTTGGTTGATGAGCCCGTAACGGTAATTGTTTCTCAAAAAGGCTGGGTACGTGTACGCCAAGGTCATGAACACGATGCGACTCAATTCGCCTTTAAAGCAGGCGATGCTCTTTATGCGACCTTTGAATGTCGCACAGTTGATGTGATTCAAGGCTTTGGCAGTGATGGTCGGGTCTATACAGTACCCGTTAGCGATCTGCCAGGTGCAAGGGGTGATGGATCCCCCTTAACCAGCTTTGTTAATTTAGCGAGCGGCTCACAGATGGTGGCATATTACGCTGGACAGTCTGACGATTTAGTCTTGATTTCAACCAGAGCCGGTAACGGATTCTTGGCTAATGTGGCTGATATGACCACGCGCAATAAAGCCGGCAAATCATTCGTTGGAATTGACGTTAAGTTTCCCGGTGGCGATGCTCCTTTAGGGGCATCCAAGGTTGTTACTGGTATGAAGCATGTTGCTTGTTTGTCGGAAAGTGCGAAGTTATTAGTATTTCCATTAGATGAACTCAAGCGCCTACCAACTGGTGGCAAAGGGGTTATTTTGATGAGTTTAGAGGACAAGGAAAAATTGGCTTCAGCAATAGCTGTGGGTCCAAACGGGGCTACTTATTACGGCGCAGGACGTGCTGGCAAGCCAACCGAACTGAGTCTTGATGCTAAAACTCTCAAATCCTTTGCTGGGAATCGTGCCCGCAAAGGGCATTTTATTGAGCCCCGCTTAAAAGATGGCAAGCTGACATCAAACTAAAGTTTTGATGCAAGACGCTTTACAAGAAACCTGACCAAGCATGCTTGGTCAGGTTTTTCTTTGACTAGATTTTTTTTGGTATGCAAACGCCATACTTCACGGCAATCACTTCAGCCAATATGGATATGGCGATTTCAGGAGGCGTGAGGGCTCCTATATATATTCCTACAGGGCCATGTAAGCGCTCTACTTCAGCTTGGGTAACATCAAACTCAAGTAAGCGTTCTTTTCGCTTAAGTGTGTTGCTTCGACTACCTAAAGCGCCAACATAAAAGGCCGGAGACTTAAGGGCCTCCATTAAGGCCATATCATCAAGCTTTGGATCATGGGTTAAGGCAACCACTGCCGTATGAGAATCTACCCCAATTTCCAAAAGAACATCATCGGGCATTCCCTTGATGAACTGAATATGCTCACGATTGATGCCTTCGGCGTATTCTTCGCGAGGATCAATCACAATCACCTCAAAGTCTGAAGCTAAAGCAAAATCAGCCGTGTACAAAGAAAGTTGACCAGCGCCAATAATGATCATGCGCCATCGTGGGCCATAAGAGGTTTTCATGGTCTTCTCATCCCAGCTAAAGATATCGCTGCGATCACCCAACTCTAAGCTTGATATACCAGTATCTAGACTGACTGTTCTGCGGGTAATTTCATGATTGGAAATGGACTGCAGAAGGCCAACAAGAACATTGAGTTCAGGTTTTGGCTCTACTAATAACCTCAGAGTACCGCCACAGGGAAGGCCAAAGCGCGCGGCTTCTTGCTGACTCACACCATAAACCACCATCTCCGGGGTGTTGCGGGTCAGAATTTCACCTTGAACGCGCCGAATTAGATCATCCTCTACGCATCCACCAGAAACAGAACCAGCTACTTGACCGTCCTCTCGTATAGCAAGCCAAGAGCCAACGGGTCTAGGAGAGGAGCCCCAAGTTTGAACTACGGTTGCAATAGCCACTCTGTGGCCGGCTTTTAACCACTCTACGGCCGACTTTAGTACGCTTAAATCAGTGCTATTCATTATTTGGTTTTATTTTATTTTTATTTATTGTTAATAACTTACGGATTTAATTATTATCACTCTAATGATTATTTCTGGCTCAGCCTCGCAAACACCTCGGTTGCGCCTTGCGGTTTTACTGCTGGCGGCCGGCGAGGGGAGTCGTCTAGGATCCATCCCTAAAGGACTTTTGAAGAAAGATGGCGATACATTACTAAGGCGTTTTTGCTTGGCCACCAAACTACTCAAGCCCGTCGAATTTGTGGTGGTCAGTGGCTTTCATGCTGAGGTGATTGAGGCAGAATTAAATCAAATCACCGCTGATGGTCTTATTTCATTGGCCATTGCTAGAAATCCCAATCCTTCACAAGGACAATCAAGCTCAATTCGTTTGGGGCTTGAGGCATTAAAAAGCGAATTTGATGTTTTGTTGATCACTCTATCTGATCTGTCGGAGATAGGATTATTGGAGATTTCAACATTGCTAGAAGAATTCTCAAGGCGCACTGAGGGTCAAGAAATCGTCCTGCCGATGGTCAATGGACAACGAGGCAATCCAGTGCTTTTTTCAGCAAAAGCAATTGCCAATATTTTATCTGAGCCTGAAATGGTCTGTAGACCCTATATGGATATACATCCAAGTCAAGTACGCTCTATGGTGACCTTAAATTCAGCCTATATATTAGATGTTGACACTCAGGAAGATGTACAAAAATTGGGGCTTAGCTTTAATTAAATTTCGGCGATGAGTTCAATTTCAACACAGGCGCCCAGAGGTATTTGAGCTACCCCAAATGCGCTGCGGCTATGCCTACCAGCATCTCCAAATACTTCAAATAGTAATTCAGAACAGCCATTAATTACTAAATGTTGCTCTGTAAAATCAAGGGTAGAATTTACTAAACCCATCACTTTAACAATGCGCTTTACTTTATCAAGTGAGCCCAAATGATTTTGTAGGGTAGCGATTAGATCAAGCGCAATAGAGCGCGCAGCCTCTTTTCCCGCATTGGTATCCATATTCTGCCCAAGCTTTCCAACCCAAGGCTTTCCATCTTTCTTAGCAATGTGACCTGAAAGAAAAACCGTACTGCCCGTCGTTACAGCCATAACATATGCAGCTGCAGGCGGACCTGCGGGGGGTAACTCAATTCCAAGGGTTTTCAGGTGATCGGTAATATGGCTAGTCATGGAGTTTCTCGTAGGTAATGAAAAGGTATAAAAAGATTAAAAATCAAACAAGAGAATCTTACTTGGAAAGTTGGCGCATAGCACTTTCAAGGCCATTTAACGTAACTGGATACATGTGATCTTTTACAAGACCGCGCATGATGTCAATGGATTGACGGTACTGCCATATGGATTCGGGCTCGGGGTTAAGCCAGGCAAAGTGGGGAAAATGAGCCATCAATCGATTCATCCAGGTAGCCCCTGACTCTGTATTGTTGTATTCAACTGAGCCATTAATACTTAGAATTTCATAAGGCGACATAGTGGCATCTCCGATAAAAATCAATTTATAGTCGGGTCCATATTTATTTAATATATCCGAGGTTGGCGTAACCTGATCACGACGTCTGCGATTGTTTTGCCATAGATAGTCATAAACACAGTTATGAAAATAGTATGACTCTAAGTGTTTAAATTCAGATTTAGCGGCAGAAAATAGTTCAGCAATTCTTTGAATATGATCATCCATCGATCCACCAACGTCCATAAGCAATAAAACTTTAATTTGGTTATGCCGCTCTGGCCTCATTTGAATATCTAGCATGCCAGCATTGGCTGCAGTACAGCAGATGGTTTTATCCAGATCAAGCTCCAAGCTGGAGCCCGCTGGAGCAAAGCGTCTGAGGCGGCGCAGGGCAATTTTGATATTACGGGTACCTAAAGCCACATCGCTATCGTAATCTTTAAACTCCCGCTCCTCCCACACTTTGATGGCCGTACGATTACCAGCAGTCTCGCCACCAATACGAATGCCTTCCGGGTGGTAGCCGCTATGCCCAAATGGAGAGGATCCACCTGCACCAATCCATTTATTTCCCCCGCCATGCCAATCTTTTTGTTCTTTCATTAACTCTTCAAGGCGCTTCATTAAGGCTTCTGGCCCACCAATTTTTTTGAGCGCCTTTTTTTCTTCCTCACCCAGAACCCGTTGAAGTTTTTTCTCCAGCCAATTTAAGGGGATACCGGGTTGAAGTGCGATGATCTGTTCAACGCCATTAAAGTAGGACCCAAAAACTTGATCAAAGCGATCAAAGTGCTGCTCATCTTTAATTAAAGTTATGCGCGCTATTTGATAGAACTCATCAATTGAGGGGGTAATTACACCAAGCTTGAGCGCCTCAAGCAAGGTTAAAAATTCCCTCACAGAAACCGGAATCTTTGCCTCCCTTACTTTAAGAAAAAATTGAATCAACATGAATGGTTATCGATGATTACGGTTCATCAGGACTAATCGTTCAAATAAATGAATATCTTGCTCGTTTTTTAGTAGAGCGCCATGCATCGGCGGGATAACAACCGCTTCATCATTGCTGTGCAGGGATTGGGCAGTAATGTCCTCAGCCAACAGTAACTTAAGCCAATCGATTAACTCTGAGGTAGAAGGTTTTTTCTTAAGACCCGGCAAAGAGCGTATCTGATAGAAAGACTTTAGGGCAGCATCCAATAGATCTTTTTTAATGTTGGGGTGGTGTACGTCAATAATGCTTTGCATGGTACCTGCATCGGGGAATGCAATGTAATGGAAAAAGCAGCGACGCAAGAAAGCATCTGGTAATTCTTTTTCATTATTGGAAGTGATGATGACTAAGGGGCGATGCTTGGCTTTAATGAGTTCGCGTGTTTCATAAACATAAAATTCCATGCGATCAATTTCACGCAGTAAGTCGTTAGGAAACTCAATATCCGCTTTATCAATTTCATCAATTAGCAAAACTGTGGGCTCCTCAGCTTCAAAGGCTTGCCAAAGAATTCCTTTGATAATGTAGTTGCGAATATCGTTGACCTTGGCATCCCCTAACTGAGAGTCACGTAAGCGGCTGACGGCGTCATATTCGTAAAGACCCTGTTGGGCCTTGGTAGTGGATTTAATGTGCCATTGCATGAGGGGCATATTGAGCGCAGTCGCCACTTCCTCGGCTAGCATCGTTTTGCCAGTTCCTGGCTCACCTTTTATCAAGAGCGGACGCTGCAACATAAGGGCGGCATTTACTGCTAATTTAAGGTCTTCAGTCGCAACATAGCTGCGCGAGCCATTGAAGCGGGATTGGGTATTAGCCATAATTTAACAATCAAATGTGGTTTAAAGAGTGCTTCAGTATAGGTAAAAGGACTTATAAATTCAGTGTTTACACTAGTTTATGGGTTGTTGAGGCAATGTAAGTAGCTGGTCTCCGCTATACTTTGAACGAATTGATCTAAATCAAACTTCTTATCGATGATTTTTATGAAAAAACACTTGATTCTCTCCAAAATTGCACTAATTGCTAGCTTGGCATTGGTTGGATTTGTTGCACATGCTGCAGATGTCAAAGGCGATGCACAGGCTGGTCAAGGCAAAGTCTGGCTTTGTATTGGTTGTCATTCCATACCCGACTATCGCTCGGATTATCCTTTTGTCTATAGCGTGCCCATGTTAGGTGGCCAAAACGGCCCTTACATAGCTACCGCCTTATCTGAGTACAAAAAAGGTGAAAGAAAACATCCTACGATGCGCTCTATCGCTACGAGCTTGTCTGATCAAGATATGGCTGACATCGGCGAATACTATGCTGCGCAAACTGCCAGCTCTCCTAATAACCCATTGAAGTGATATTTAGAGACATGTTTATGAAAGTCGCACTAATTACCGCCATTTTGTTTTCTAGTATTGGCTTGGCAGCTGCCGCTAATATAGAAAAAGGTCAGACATTGGTCGAGAAGGCTAATTGTGCTTCATGCCATGGTGCAGGCCTTAATGCCCCAATCTTGCCTACGTACCCCAAGCTAGCCGGTCAACACTCGGATTACCTGTATTACGCCTTGCACGCCTATCAAGTGGGTAATACGAATGCGCAATATGGCCGCAATAATGCAGTCATGTCTTCACAAGTTCAGGCCTTCTCTAAGGCTGACTTACAAGATATTGCAGCTTATGTTGCTTCATTACCGGGCAACTTGGTTATTAAAAAGTAATTCCAAATACTGGCAATACTTTATAAAATGGCTTAGGTTAATAACCTAAGCCATTGTTATTTATAGGTTTATTTAACCGCTTCCAATCCTCTGGCTAGATGCTTACGCATAGCCAGCTCGGCACTGGCAGCATCTCTCTTGAGGATAGCCTTTAAGATTTCTCGATGCTCCAATAAAGAGCTTTGCATTCTTCCAGTTCTACTTAGCGAGTCTCGGCGCTGTAACTTCAGCACCTTTCTTAAGTCATTAATCACGCCATTCATCCACTTATTGCCCGAAATTTCTTGAATCATCTCGTGAAATTTCACGTTTATCTCAAAAAACTGTTCTAAATCTCGATCTGCTGCAGCTTTTTCAAGCCTGTGGTGTAAGTCATCGAGCTGAGTAAGATCCATTTCGGTTGCAATAACAGCAGTCTCTTTTGCTGCTTGACCTTCCAACAAGGAGAGAATGCTAAAAATTTGCTCTAAATCGTTACGATCAACTTCAGTAACATACGCTCCGCGATTCATTTTTGTGGTTACCAGCCCCTCTGAGGCTAATACCTTAATAGCCTCCCGCATGGGTGTTCGGCTAATACCAAACTCTATCGCAAGACTTTGTTCATCTAACCAGCTACCTGGTGCAAGTTCATGTGCAAAAATTTGCGCACGAAGGCGTTCTGCTACGACTTCAGAAAGTGGCCTATTTAGTAGTTTTGTATTCATAATAATGTATACAGTATGTAGACAAATATAAAAATGTCAAGCAAAATGGGGATACAAATCTAGCAACAAAGTAATAAGGCCAACTAGGAGCGCTTTATGGGTGATGGTGATAAAAAGTCGGTAGCCAATACATGGCCGAATGTACAAAGTAAAAATTTAGAAGATTGGAAAAAGGCAGCAGAAAAATCTGCCCCCAATGGTGATATTGATAAATTGGGCTGGAAGACCCCGGATGGGATTCATTTAAAGGCTTTGTATACATCAGATGATGTGGGCGGCCTGGAATACACCAATACAATGCCAGGTTTTGAGCCTTTTATTCGTGGTCCACAGGCAACAATGTATTCAGTGCGGCCATGGACTATTCGTCAATACGCTGGTTTTTCAACTGCTGAAGAATCAAATGCTTTTTATCGCAAAGCTTTGGATGCTGGCGGGCAAGGCGTTTCTGTGGCTTTTGATTTAGCAACTCATCGAGGGTATGACTCTGATCATCCTCGTGTCACTGGTGATGTGGGTAAGGCGGGAGTAGCGATTGATTCAGTTGAGGATATGAAAATATTATTTGATGGAATTCCATTGGATAAGGTTTCGGTATCGATGACTATGAATGGCGCGGTGTTGCCAGTATTGGCTGGATACATTGTTGCTGGGGAAGAGCAGGGCGTTAAACAAGAGTTGCTTTCAGGCACTATTCAGAACGATATTCTGAAAGAGTTTATGGTGCGCAATACTTATATCTACCCACCAGAGCCGTCCATGCGAATTATTGGCGACATCATTGAATATACCGCTAAGCATATGCCTAAATTTAACTCGATCTCGATTTCGGGTTACCACATGCAAGAGGCTGGCGCCAACCAAGTTTTAGAGCTGGCATTCACGTTAGCTGATGGCAAGCAGTATGTCAAAACGGCTTTGGCAAAAGGCCTTGATGTTGATGGTTTTGCCGGACGTTTATCATTCTTTTTTGCGATTGGCATGAATTTTTATTTGGAAGTGGCTAAGTTACGTGCGGCACGCCTTCTATGGTGGCGAATTATGAAATCGTTTGAACCAAAAAATCCAAAATCACTCATGCTGCGTACGCATTGCCAAACTTCTGGTTGGTCTTTAACTGAGCAAGATCCGTATAACAATGTCGTCCGCACCACTGTCGAGGCGATGGCAGCAGTATTTGGCGGTACACAATCCCTACATACAAATTCATTCGATGAGGCCATTGCATTACCTTCAGAATTCTCAAGCCGTATTGCTCGCAATACCCAACTAATTCTTCAAGAAGAAACACACATTACTAGCGTGATTGATCCTTGGGCAGGTTCTTATATGATGGAAAACCTGACCCAGGAAATGGCCGATAAAGCCTGGGAAATTATTCAGGAAGTAGACGCCATGGGCGGCATGACTAAAGCCGTAGAAAGCGGATGGGCTAAGCTCAAGATTGAAGCTGCTGCTGCAGAAAAGCAGGCCAAAATTGACTCTGGATCGGATGTTATTGTCGGCGTGAATAAATACAAGCTAAGCAAAGAGGATCTCGTAGATGTCCGCATGATTGATAACGATCAGGTTCGTGATAGTCAGGTTGCCCGCTTAAAAAATATCAAAGCTAAACGTGACTCGAAGAAAGTAGAAGCGGCGCTAGAGAGTTTGACTAAGGCTGCAGAAGAAAATACCGGTAATTTACTGGAGTTAGCTGTTCAAGCTGTTCGATTGCGCGCTACTGTCGGTGAAATTTCAGATGCATTAGAGAGGGTTTACGGGCGCCATCGCGCCGATACTCAAAAGGTGACTGGTGTGTATGCTGCTGCTTACGACTCAGCTGAGGGCTGGGAAAAATTGAAGGTAGAAATCGATGCTTTTGCTAAAGATTTTGGTCGTCGACCACGTGTCATGATTGCAAAATTAGGTCAAGATGGCCATGATCGAGGCGCTAAGGTAGTTGCCACTGCATTTGCCGACTTAGGATTTGATGTCGATATCGGTCCATTATTTCAAACGCCAGAAGAGTGCGCACGCCAAGCCATTGAGAATGATGTTCACGCTCTGGGTATCTCAACTTTGGCTGCTGGGCATAAAACTTTAGTACCAGCAATTATTGCCGAACTAAAAAAACAAGGTTCGGATGACATTATTGTATTCGTTGGCGGAGTGATTCCAAGGCAAGACTATGAGTTCCTTTATGAATCTGGTGTGAAGGGAATTTATGGTCCAGGAACTCCTATCCCAGCTTCCGCTAAGGATGTACTTGAGCAGATTCGCAAGTCAGTAAAACCTACTTAAGCACAGTCATATAACAATGCTCAATATTGCCGATCAAGCTTTAGTTAATGATCTTATAGGCACGCCTTCTCCAGCGCAGCGTCGTGCTTTAGCTAAGATCATTACCCTGCTTGAGTCAACCCGCTTGGATCACCGTAAGC
Organism: uncultured beta proteobacterium; assembly: GCA_903846025.1. GTDB lineage: Bacteria > Pseudomonadota > Gammaproteobacteria > Burkholderiales > Burkholderiaceae > Polynucleobacter. The sequence continues at coordinate 32,539 of CAIMZP010000015.1, forward strand.
GCGCCGATGAAGTGCTCAATACATTACTACCTAAGACAGGCAAAGCTTTTCGCCTTGGAATTTCTGGTGTTCCAGGTGTCGGAAAGTCCACATTAATTGAGTCTCTAGGCTTATATTTGATTGGCAAAGGTCACAGAGTTGCAGTTTTGGCGATTGATCCGTCTTCAACATTGTCTGGCGGGTCTATCTTGGGTGACAAGACGCGCATGGAGTTCTTGTCTGTTAATGAAAATGCTTTTATACGTCCAAGCCCTTCATCGGGCACTTTGGGTGGGGTTGCTGAAAAAACTCGGGAAGCCTTGTTAATAGCTGAAGCTGCAGGCTTTGATGTGGTGATTGTGGAGACGGTTGGTGTTGGTCAAAGCGAGATTGCAGTAGCAGGAATGACTGATATGTTCTTGCTTTTACAGTTACCCAATGCAGGCGATGATCTCCAAGCTATTAAAAAAGGTGTCATGGAGATTGCTGATCTTATTGTGATAAACAAGGTTGATATCGATCCAGACGCAGCGATGCGCGCACAACTTTTTATTAGTAGTTCACTGCGCTTACTGGGATTTCAAGGTAACCCCGACCATGCCTCTCATGATCAAGAGTATTGGCACCCATCTGTGATGACTTTGAGTGCGCTACACGGTAATGGCATCCCTGAGTTATGGGAAAAAATTCTGCATTTTCAAAAATTACAAAATGCGAACGGTAAACTTCAGTCCCGTCGCAAACAACAATCTGGGGCCTGGATGTGGGATCGGATTGATGCAGGATTAAAGAATGCATTTCAAAATCATCCGGCCGTACAGGAACTTTTACCGAGCTTAAGTGCTCAAGTAAATCAAGGAACTGTGGCCGCTTCTGTGGCGGCAAGGCGTTTGCTCGAAGCAATGGGGCATGAATTTTTCTAAGGAGTAGGAAATGAAGGACATTATTGTGCAGCTTGAAGCAAAGCGCGAGCTTGCCCGATTAGGTGGTGGGCAAAAGCGTATTCAGGCTCAACATTCAAAAGGTAAGCTCACTGCACGTGAGCGTATCGAGCTTTTGCTTGACGCTGGTACTTTTGAAGAATGGGATATGTTCGTTGAGCATCGTTGTCATGATTTCGGAATGACCGAACAAACCGTTCCTGGTGATGGCGTTGTTACTGGCTACGGCATGATTAATGGCCGTTTGGTTTTCGTGTTCTCTCAAGACTTTACAGTTCTGGGTGGCTCACTCTCCGAAGCGCATGCTGAAAAGATTTGTAAGATCATGGATCAGGCCTTAAAGGTTGGAGCACCAGTCATTGGTTTAAATGATTCTGGTGGCGCCCGAATTCAAGAGGGCGTGGCTTCTTTAGGTGGTTATGCTGAAATTTTCCAGCGTAACGTGACTGCTTCTGGTGTCATTCCTCAGATTTCACTCATCATGGGTCCTTCGGCTGGCGGTGCGGTTTACTCGCCTGCTTTAACTGACTTTATTTTCATGGTGAAAGACAGCTCATACATGTTTGTAACTGGCCCTGAAGTGGTTAAAACAGTTACTCACGAGGATGTTACTGCAGAAGAGTTGGGTGGTGCAGTCACACATTCAACGATCTCTGGCGTTTGTGATTTGGCTTTTGATAATGATGTCGATGCCATCATGATGTTGCGTCGTTTCTTCAACTATTTGCCCTTATCAAATCGTGAAAAACCACCGATGATCAATGGAGCAATGCGTACTGAAGAGCCCGATTTCTCTTTGGATACTTTAGTACCATCAAATCCAAATCAACCATACGATATGAAGGAATTAATTCATAAAATTGTAGATGATGGCGACTTTTTTGAATTACAACCTGACTATGCAAAAAATATATTAATAGGTTTTGCTCGCATGGAGGGGCGCTCGATTGGTATTGTTGCCAATCAGCCATTAGTCTTGGCTGGCTGTTTAGATATTAAGGCTTCAGTTAAAGCAGCGCGTTTTGTACGATTTTGCGATGCTTTCAATATTCCTGTAGTAACTCTAGTAGATGTCCCTGGATTTATGCCAGGGACAGCACAAGAGTACGGTGGGATCATTAAGCATGGTGCGAAGTTGCTATATGCCTATGCTGACTGTACTGTTCCAAAAGTCACACTGATTACTCGTAAAGCCTATGGTGGCGCCTATGATGTGATGGCCTCAAAGCATTTGCGGGGTGATGTAAATTTTGCCTGGCCGTCAGCAGAGATTGCTGTAATGGGCCCCAAAGGCGCTGTCGAAATTATTTTTCGTGAAGAAAAATCAGATCCAGCAAAGATTGCCGCACGTGAAGCAGAATACAAAGCTAAGTTTGCCAATCCTTTTGTTGCAGGTCGCCGTGGTTATATAGATGATGTGATATTGCCCCACGAAACTCGCAAACGTATTTCACGTTCCCTAGCGATGCTAAAGGATAAAGAATTGAAGAATCCTGCCCGTAAGCACGGCAATATCCCCCTTTAAGGCGCAGACTTAATATGACCACGAAAATGTTTAAGAAAATTTTGATTGCAAACCGCGGCGAAATTGCTTGTCGTGTAATAAAGACCGCTAAGAAAATGGGTATCAAGACTGTCGCAGTCTACTCAGAGGCAGATAAAGAGGCGCGTCATGTCCAAATGGCTGATGAGGCTGTTTTTATTGGGCCTGCTCCATCACGTGAATCTTATTTAGTGATGGACCGGATTATTCAAGCCTGCAAGGATACTGGTGCGGAAGCTGTTCATCCTGGGTATGGTTTTTTATCTGAGAATGAACAATTTGCTCGGCGTTGTGAAGAAGAGGGCGTTATCTTCATCGGGCCAAAGCATCAATCTATTGCTGCCATGGGTGACAAAATTGCCTCGAAAAAATTGGCCTTGGCGGCTAATGTTAATACCATCCCAGGATTTAATGAGGCGATTGAGAAGCCAGAAGAAGCCGTAAAAATTGCACAGAATATTGGTTATCCAGTAATGATTAAAGCCTCGGCAGGAGGGGGTGGCAAAGGTTTGCGAGTGGCATTTAACGACAAAGAGGCAGATCGGAAAGCGTCGTGTAGGGAAAGAGTGTGTCAG
>CAIMZP010000016.1 GCA_903846025.1 uncultured beta proteobacterium
GCGGTCTACAACCATTACAAGCGTTTACAGCACTTACCTAAACCAAAAAAAGAGAAGCTTGATAAAGATGGCAAGCCATTGGAGGTTGCCGATAAGAATTCTGACAAACCCAAGTCTAAAGTTCCAGCCAAAGCTATGGTTGATGGGGTTGAGTTAGCAAAAAGCAATATTTTGCTGATTGGTCCTACCGGCTCTGGAAAAACATTGCTAGCTCAAACTTTGGCCCGCATGCTTGACGTTCCGTTTGTGATGGCGGATGCGACTACTCTAACTGAGGCTGGTTATGTTGGTGAGGACGTAGAAAATATTATTCAAAAGCTACTGCAAGCTTGTGACTACAACGTTGAAAAAGCCCAGCGCGGTATTGTTTACATTGACGAGATTGATAAAATTTCTCGCAAATCCGACAATCCATCTATCACACGCGATGTATCGGGTGAAGGTGTGCAGCAGGCTCTCTTGAAGTTGGTGGAAGGTACTATGGCTTCAATACCGCCGCAAGGTGGTCGCAAGCACCCCAATCAAGATTTCTTGCAGGTCGATACTACCAACATCCTCTTTATCTGTGGCGGCGCTTTTGATGGTCTTGAGAAAGTGATTCAACAACGAACTGCGAAGACGGGTATCGGGTTTAATGCCACCGTTCCTGGCAAAGATGATCGTGGCGTAAGTGATCTGCTCGTTGAGGTTGAGCCTGAAGATTTGATTAAGTTTGGTTTAATTCCGGAGTTAATTGGTCGACTGCCTGTTGTAGCTACATTACTTCAATTAGATGAAAAAGCACTGATTCAGATCTTGACGGAACCTAAAAATGCTCTTGTGAAGCAATACCAAGCGCTTTTAGCTATGGAGGGATCTGACCTCGAGGTTCGCCCAGCAGCTTTGTCTGCTATTGCCAAGAAGGCAATAGCTCGTAAAACTGGAGCCCGTGGTCTGCGTTCTATCCTTGAAGGCTCGCTGATGGATGTGATGTATGACTTGCCATCGTTAAAGAATGTTCAAAAGGTTGTTATTGATGAAAGTTCAATTGCTGATGGGGGGAAACCGATCTTGGTATACAAGCAGGGTGAAGAATCTTCAGAAGTAAGCAAAAAAGCATAGTTTTTAAGGTTTTTGCATCATTTACGGCTTATTTGGCTCATTTTTGACTTATTTCCCTCTTGTTTTTCTCATGGAGGCACCCATATAGGTAGTATCCTATTTGAAAATCATGTCTGTATGTAGCGCACAGTCATTTTTGGTTTTTTTAAGGATTCACTACTTTGGAGGATTTGCCCTATGCCTGGCCACTTATTATTACCCTCTGAACCTATTTCATTGCCATTGCTCCCATTAAGGGATGTGGTTGTATTTCCACACATGGTGATTCCTTTGTTCGTGGGCCGCCCTAAATCCATTAAAGCGCTTGAAGCAGCTATGGAAACGGGTAAGAATGTTCTCCTGGTTGCCCAAAAGACAGCTGCTAAGGATGAGCCAGGCGTAGAGGATCTCTACGAAGTGGGTTGTATCGCTAATATTCTCCAAATGCTCAAGCTACCCGACGGGACTGTCAAAGTCTTGGTAGAGGGAGTTCAACGAGCACAAGTAGCTCAAGTTGAAGATAATTTAGGTTACTTCAGTTGTGAAGCTACCCCGACCGCTATGTCTATCTTGGATGCCCATGAGACCGAGGCTTTGCGCCGTGCGATCATGGCGCAATTCGATCAGTATGTAAAGCTAAACAAGAAGGTGCCCCAGGAAATCCTATCTTCATTAGGGGGTATTGATGACCCAAGTCGTTTAGCAGACACCATTTGTGCTCATCTCCCAGTAAAGCTAGAGCAAAAGCAACGTCTTTTAGAAATGACTGATGTTGTGCAGCGGTTAGAGAGTCTTTTGGCTGATCTAGAAAGCGAGATTGATATCTTGCAAGTAGAAAAGCGTATTCGTGGACGCGTTAAGCGTCAGATGGAAAAGAGTCAGCGTGAGTACTACTTAAACGAACAAGTTAAAGCGATTCAAAAGGAATTGGGCGAGGGAGAAGAAGGCGCTGATCTAGAAGAGCTTGAGAAGCGAATAAAAGCAGCTCGGATGCCTAAAGAAGCGCTGAAAAAAGCAGAGTCTGAGTTGAAGAAGCTTAAGCTTATGTCGCCAATGTCCGCTGAAGCTACGGTGATTCGCAATTTTATTGATACCTTGGTTAACCTTCCTTGGAAGAAAAAAAGTAAGATCAATAATGATTTGGATAATGCTGAAAAAGTATTAAATGAGGATCACTACGGTCTTGACAAGGTTAAAGAGCGAATTTTGGAGTATCTCGCAGTTCAACAACGAGTTGATCGTGTAAAAGCTCCTATCCTTTGTTTGGTAGGTCCCCCAGGTGTAGGTAAAACATCGCTGGGACAATCTATCGCGCGCGCAACCAATCGTAAATTTGTTCGAATGGCGTTGGGTGGTGTGCGAGATGAATCAGAAATTCGCGGTCACAGACGGACATATATTGGCTCAATGCCTGGCAAGATTTTGACCAGCCTGACGAAGGTTGGTGTCCGTAATCCTCTATTCCTTTTGGATGAAGTGGATAAGATGGGAATGGATTTCCGTGGAGACCCTGCTAGTGCCTTGCTAGAGGTATTAGATCCAGAACAAAACCACACTTTTCAAGATCATTATGTCGAAGTAGACTTTGATCTATCTGATGTAATGTTCGTGGCTACAGCTAATTCCTTAAATATTCCTGGCCCCCTCTTGGATCGCTTGGAGATTATTCGACTAGCTGGCTACACCGAAGATGAAAAGACCAGCATTGCAATTAATTACTTAATTCCTAAGCAAGTTAAAAATAATGGTCTTAAAAAAGACGAGTTAAAAATTGATGAAAGTGCTGTACGCAGCATGATTCGTTACTACACTCGTGAAGCTGGTGTACGTTCGCTAGAGCGGGAGATTAGCAAAATCTGTCGCAAAGTGGTTAAGTTGCTGTTACTCAAAAAAGAGGCTGCGCCCATTACGGTTGATGCGGATAATCTTGAGAAGTTCTTATCTGTTCGTATGTATGACTTTGGTTTAGCTGCGAAAGAAAATCAAGTTGGGCAAGTGACTGGTTTGGCTTGGACTGAAGTGGGTGGTGATTTATTAACCATTGAAGCAGCAGTCATGCCGGGTAAAGGTGTTATTACGCGCACTGGTTCTATCGGTGATGTAATGAAGGAGTCTGTAGAGGCTGCCCGAACCGTGGTTCGCTCACGAGCAAGACGAATGGGTATAGCAGACGAGGCTTTTGAGAAGAAAGATGTACATATCCACTTTCCAGATGGCGCCACTCCTAAAGACGGCCCATCAGCTGGTATAGCGATTACTACAGCTTTGGTTTCAGTTCTAACGGGCATTCCAATTCGTTCTGATGTGGCTATGACGGGTGAGATTACTTTGCGTGGGGAGGTGTTACCTATTGGCGGGCTGAAGGAAAAGCTATTAGCGGCTCATCGTGGTGGCATTAAATTAGTCTTGATCCCTGAAGAAAATGTCAAAGATTTGATTGATATTCCTGATAACGTTAAGAACGCCATTGAAATTGTTCCTGTTCGCTGGATAGATAATGTCCTAGAGCTTGCTTTAGAGAGAAAACCTGAGGCCTTACCTGATCCAACTCCAGAAGAGCTGGCTAAGAAGGCCTCAGAAGCGAGCAAGGCTAGTGAAAAGTCTACGGCCGGTGAAGCTCTGAAGCATTGATGTTTGAAGGGTTTTGAGTCAAATTAGGCGAGTATCTTTAAATGCCTTTGATAAAGAACCCTTCTTTTATTGCTGCACTAGGTTACAATCTTGACTGTATTAAATTAGGGCGCTTAGCTCAGATGGTAGAGCGTCTGCCTTACACGCAGAATGTCGGCGGTTCGATCCCGTCAGCGCCCACCAC
>CAIMZP010000017.1 GCA_903846025.1 uncultured beta proteobacterium
ATAGTTAAAATAATTCAAAAATAAGTCATAAGACTAAAAGAAAACCAAGGGAGATTTTTCAATGAAACTCAAAGCTATCTATTCGCTGATGATTGTTACGGGTATGGCGCTTACCACCCTAGCTTCTGCGCAGACACCCGCAGTGCCAGCGATTCCACCTACTTGGGCGCAAGGCCGGACTGCGGATGGAATGAATCCATCCTTAGCCCCCAATCCTCCTGGTATCGCTGCAACTCCAGCAGATGAGATTGCAGTGAGCAAACTCAAAGTGCCAGCAGGCTTCAAGATTGAACTATGGGCATCAGGCATGCCAAACGGTCGTTCCATGACTGAGTCGCCTAGTGGCACTGTATTTGTAGGTACCCGTTTTACTGGCAATGTCTATGCCGTAGTGACCAAAGATGGCAAGCGCGAAGTAAAAACAATTGCTAAGGGTTTGCATCGCCCTAATGGCGTTGCCTTTGCTAATGGCTCCCTCTACGTGGCCGAACTCTCGCGGATTATTCGTTATGACAATATTGAACAAAATTTAGATAATCCACCTGCACCAGTGGTGGTGTTTGATGCTTTGCCTAAGGATGAGCCACACGGTTGGAAGTTTATGACCCTAAGTCCAGATGGCAAATATCTCTATTTTCAGATTGGCACACCGGCCAATATTGTGGTGCCTCCATACACTCATGCTGCCATTGTGCGTTTAAATCTGAAGACCAATATTTTGGAGTACGTAGCAACGGGTGTGCGTAACAGCGTTGGCATGGATTTCCAAAAAGGGACAAAGGAATTGTGGTTTACCAATAACGGTCGTGATTGGGCTGATGAGAACCTGCCAAACGACACTTTGAATCGCTTAGCTCGTCCTAAGGGGATGAATTTTGGTTTTCCATTCTGCCACCAGGGTGATTTCTTAGATCCTGAGTTTGGTAAGGGTCGTTCTTGCGATGAGTTTGATAAGCCAGAAATGAAATTGGGCGCCCACGTTGCTGCCTTAGGAATGCGTTTTTATAACGGCAATATGTTCCCAGCAGAATATAAAGGCAACATCTTTATCGCGGAACATGGCTCATGGAATAAAACCAAAAAATCAGGCTATCAAGTGGTTCGCGTTGTCTTGGATGCAAAGAATAAGCCTGTCAAACTGGAGCCCTTTATTACGGGTTGGTTGGATGGTGAAAATTTCTGGGGTCGTCCAGTGGATGTGCAAATGCTGAAGGACGGTTCAATGCTGGTTTCAGATGATGAGACTGGTGCAATCTTTCGCGTAACTTACGGAAAATGAGATTGATACATAAGACTAAGGCCATCCTTGGGGTGGCCTTTTTTAATACATTCCTAGTTGCCGGCGCGATGGCTGCACCACCAGATGCTATCGCGGGCAAAGCCAAAGCCCAGATGTGTTTTGCCTGCCATGGTGAAAACGGGCTATCGGCAGCAAAGGATATTCCCAATTTAGCTGCGCAGCCCCCTTTATCTATTACCTACCAGTTGATTCAGTTTCGGGGGGAGCAGCGTAAGGGTGGAGGTATGGAGGCTATTACCCAGGCCTTAAGCGATCAAGATATGCGGAACATCGCCGCTTACTTTAGCGCTTTGCCACCACCGCCAGCGCAATCGGGCAATGCCGATAAGATCGCTAATGGCCAACAGATTGCCGGCACGCAATATTGCAATTCATGTCATGGCTCTCAGCTACAAGGTCAAAAGCATATTGCCCGGCTAGCTGGTCAGTCACCCGAGTACCTTATGACCCAATTAAAGGCGATTCGGTCGGGTTCAAGGATTGATATGGATGGCACAATGGGGAGTGCAGCGCGCGGTTTAAGTGATGAAGATATCGAGTCACTTGCTGCCTATGCTACTTCTCTGCCCTAATTATTTTTTAGAAAAATTGTTTCATTGCGTTCAAAAAACCATTTCCTACTCATTGATTTTTTAAAAGTCTTCGCTGCCTTAATCATTATTCTTCATCATCTCTCCAGTTACGGTCAGATCGCAGAAGATGCTCGCAACTGGATGCCTAGCGTGATGACTTGGTTATTTGAGTATGGGCGCTATGCAGTTCAAATATTTTTAGTGATGGGTGGCTACTTAGCAGCCCAATCCCTAATAGGGATGAAAAATTTGAAAGGTGCGCGCGCTGTCGTGAAGGTGGTTTTCAATCGCTACTTACGACTCTTTGCACCCTATATAGCCGCTATCTTAGTAACGATAGTCTGCGCCTGGTTTGCGCGTCACTGGGTGCAAGATGAGTATGTTGGCCAATCCGAGACCTTGGGGCAGTTCGTAGCCCATCTATTTTTTCTTCAAGGTATTTTAGGATTAGACTCGATTTCAGCGGGCGCTTGGTATGTCGCCATTGATTGGCAGTTGTATGCCATTTTGGCCATCTTACTGGGAATGTTCTCAGGCTTTCAATCCTTAATCTGGATCTTGGCGATGTTCATCGTAGCCTCGTTGCTCTACTTTAATCGTCAAAACCAGTATGAGAATTATTTCATTTACTTCATGGGTCCTTACGGGCTGGGCATATTGGCGCAACTGGCTAAAAATTATCCAGACCTCAGAGTCAATCGTTTAGCAAGATTGTTTATTGCCATTATTGGAGTCATCATTGTGGTCTCGAGTTTTCAGCAAGTATGGCTTCGTAATATTCTGGCCTATCTTGTTTGTATCGGGCTCATCCTTTGGGGTGATCGAGCCTACAAAGATCAGAAGCACGCCAAAGCACATAAAACAGTCAATGCAATATTGTGGGGAAGCCGCAGATCCTATTGCGCATTTTTACTACACTTCTCTTTTATTTTGCTAGCCAACACCCTCTACATTGCTTGGGGTATCAACCAGCGGCATGATGGGCTGATTGCAGTAGAGATGATGTTGGGGGCCTTAGTAATGAGCTGGTTAGCTGCCAATTATTTATATCGCTGGGTTGAGCTACCATCCCGCAAGCTGAAGATTTAAAGCCCCATGTCTTTTAAGACGCGAAAGATTTCACGATAAGCCTTCGGTGGCTTATTGAGCTCTTTCTCTTTGCGGGCATTACGAATGAGCGTACGCATCGTTTGAATATCCATGTCAGGATATTGCTCAATCATTTTTGTAAAAGTTTCGTCATTCGTAATCAGACGATCACGGTAGGTTTCGAGAAAATGGAGTTTGGCTGTTTCGGCCTTACTCACGCCTTGGATCGCGTCTAAGCGTTTTTGAATTGCTTCAAGTTCGCCCTCGTCTAAAAAGCGCATGAGCTTGCCAAGATATTGCTTGTGGCGACGAATCGCCTCAAAGCTCTTAATTTTGTTAGTTTCACCAATAGCTACTTTAATAGCCTCATCCATAGGAATGCTCTTCAAAGCATCGCTACTGAGCGCTGCCAATACCTCAGCCAGCTTCTGGCGCTCGGTCATTTGGCGCTTTAGCTCGGTCTTGCTTGGCCCCGCATCAAGATCTTCTTTCTTGGGGGTACGGTTCTTTTCATTGACATGCATGGGCTTATTTTAGACGGGTATTGTGCTGAGCTTCTGTATTTGTAGGCTATTGTTAGGTTATAAGCCTAACTTTGCCGACCTAGTAAATAATAGAGTGCAAAATAGCTTTCAAAATAAGTACTGGTTTTTAACGAGACAAAACCTACAAATGACTCAAGAAAATACTTACGATTACATCATCATTGGGGCGGGTAGTGCCGGCTGTTTATTGGCTAAACGTCTGACTGAGAATAACCAGAAGCGTGTTCTGTTAATCGAGGCGGGTAAGAACGACAATTACATCTGGATTCATATTCCAGTGGGGTATCTATATTGCATCGACAACCCTCGGGCAGATTGGCGCTTTAAGACTGCCGCACAAAAGGGTCTGAATGGCCGCTCTTTGTTGTACCCGCGTGGTAGGGTCTTAGGTGGGTGCTCATCCATTAACGGCATGATTTATATGCGAGGACAAAAGAGAGACTACGACTCTTGGGTGAGTGCAACGGGCGATGATGCCTGGTCTTGGGATAATGCACTGGAGCGCTACAAGATATTTGAGGATTACCACGGCGATGCCAATGAATGGCATGGCAAAGGTGGTGAGTGGACGGTATCTCAGCAGCGTTTGCGTTGGCCCATCATGGACGTGTTTAGAGAGGCCGCAGTAGAGGCGGGCATTCCATCTTCGGACGACTTTAACCAAGGCGATAACTTGGGTGTCGGTTATTTTGATGTCAGTCAGCGTGCGGGATGGAGACTCAACACTTCAAAAGCATTTTTGCGTGATGCCGCTAAACGACCCAATCTGACTGTCCTTACTGAGGCAGTGGTGAACAAGGTACTGATTGATCCAGTGAGTAAAAATTGTTATGGGGTGGAGTACACCAAAGGTGGCGCCACTTCTCAGGTGCGCATTGCCGACGCAGGCGAGGTCATTCTTAGTGCAGGCGCGGTTGGTAGCGTACAAATTTTAGAGCGCTCCGGAGTGGGAGTAGCCAATCATTTGCATCAATTAGGTATACCAGTGGTATGCGATTTACCGGGTGTTGGTGAGAACTTACAAGACCATTTGCAGTTGCGTATGATTTACAAGGTCGATGGCATTAAAACCTTAAATACAAAGGTGAATACGCTCTTTGGAAAAATGATGATTGGTCTGGAATATATTTTGAGGCGCTCTGGTCCCATGTCGATGGCACCATCGCAATTGGGTGCATTTGCCTATAGCTCTCCTGAGCAAGAATCTGCCAATGTGCAATATCACGTGCAGCCCCTATCGCTCGAAAAATTTGGTGAAGATTTGCATTCCTTTAATGCATTTACTGCTAGCGTTTGTAATTTACGCCCCACCTCTCGCGGTAGTGTGCACATCCAATCCACTGATCCCGAAGCACCTCCCGTGATTAGTCCAAACTATCTATCCACTGAGGAAGATCGAAAAGTTGCTATTGAGTCTTTGCGTCTGACTCGCAAGATTGTGGGCAGCCCTGCGCTGAAGCCTTTTAGTCCTGATGAATATAAGCCAGGTAAACAATATCAAAGCAATGACGAGTTGATTCAGGCAGCCGGCGATATTGGTACAACCATCTTTCATCCAGATCGGAAGAGCGTCGTGTAGGGAAAGAGTGTGTCAG
>CAIMZP010000018.1 GCA_903846025.1 uncultured beta proteobacterium
GAATAAGGCATGGGTTACCACGACATCTACAGTCTTAGCGCCCGCAACCAATAAAAGTTCCGCTGCACGTGCCAAGGTATGACCACTACTCACAATATCATCCAATAAAACTACAGATCTACCCCGAACATCTATCGAAGGTAAAGTAATTTCAACATCCCTATCGCCCTTTCGTACTTTTTTTGCGACCGCAAAATCAAGGTGATAAGGTAAAGCCGCCCGAGCTACCCACTGGAGAGATTCCTCATCCGGCCCCATTAATATCGGATTTACTCTTTGCAAAGCCGCAAAACTCCCCATTAATGGAGCGGCACTTACCACTAGCGCATTTTTGACAGGCACTGCTTGTGCAAGCGTTGAAACCCGATGCAGGTGAGGGTCAACAGTAATAAGAGCATCAAACAGGCAAGCAAGCAAGTCACCAATAATGTGCTGACTGACTATCTCCCCCGGAGAAAAAGCCATATCCTGACGCATGTAAGCCAAATATGGGGCAATTAAAGTGAGGTGCTTTACACCTGCAATTCTTGCTGCACGGGCACTGAACAACAACTCTATTAACTTTTGATTGGGATTGTTTAGGGTGTGAAATATAGCTACACTTTCAGGAAGCTCTGCAGGCAAGCGCAGTTTGAGCTCTCCATCTGGAAATAAATGTCGATCAACCATTTGGGCAGTAGCATTACTTAAGCTGGCTAACTCAAGCGCCTGAACGGCCTCCTCCTCAAAATAAAGAAGTAGCGTTTGATTCATTAAAACTCCACAAATGCATGGTGCATCTCATCTGGGTGGCCCACCTTATACCCACTCGACCTCGAGCATAGATTTTGCGCAAACGATAAATCCGCCAGAATTTGTGCGTGTACACGATACAAAATTTGACCTATAGACACCCGATCCCCCAACTTGCATAATAAATCGACCCCAGCATTTTGAACTTTAGGGGCCCCTGCTAGACGCGCTATTCCTGCAATCTGCAGGTTATCAATATCAATCACTACTCCAGATTCGTGCGCTAATACATCAAAACTAAGTGCGCCCAATTGAGGATGCTTATAGTCAAAATGATGGGATCCTTGCGCTTGGATAATGGCATTCATTTGAGCAAGAGCTCTGCCTGAATCCAAAATATCCCTGGCTATTGCAAAGCCATCTCCCCCGCGCACATCGGGATCTCGTTCAATCAGTCTACCAGCTAAACGCAAGGACTTTTGACGCAAATCGATTGGCGCTAAAGGGTCGTTTTCTAAAACACGCATCACATCCCGCGCCTCTAAGACGGGACCAACCCCAAAGCCGATCGGCTGCCGACCATCGGTAATCACCACATCCAAAGAGAGATTCATTCTAGATGCGACATATTCAAATAAACGACGCAGGTTTTGAGCCTCCTGCATCGAGCGCACCTTGGCGGTTGGGCCAATTGGAATATCTAAAACCAAGTGAGTAGAGCCTGCTGCAATTTTTTTAGACAAAATAGAAGCAACCATTTGCGCTGGAGAATCCAAAGAAAGAGGTCGCTCTACTGAAATCAAAACATCATCAGCTGGAGATAAATCCGATCCACCGCCCCATGCAAGGCAAGCATGATGTTTGACCACAATTTCTGAAAGCTTTTCAAAAGGCAAATCGACTTTTGCCAATACCTCCATGGTGTCTGCCGTTCCCGCGGGAGAAGTGATGGCCCGTGATGATGTTTTGGGACATAACATGCCATGCGCAGCAACGATCGGAACAATAAGCATCGAGGTTCTATTACCAGGGATGCCACCAATACAGTGTTTATCAACCACCAGAGATTCTTTCCAATTAAGACGGCGGCCACTCGTTACCATGCCATCCGCCAAAAAATAAACCTCTTCCCGATCCATCTCTCCTCGGTTAGTTGCCACAACAAACGCAGCCAATTCAATCTTTGAATAACGATGTTGAGCA
>CAIMZP010000019.1 GCA_903846025.1 uncultured beta proteobacterium
AGGTAAATTTCAGGTTGCGTTCATTCGGGCACACATATTCTTGCTTGTGGCCCTTCCGCGCTTTCTTTCCGTTTGCCTTCAGCTTCACAATCTGACTTGTGAGAATGCAATAAACCTGTACTGCCGTCACATTTTGAAGTGAAAGCCACGCTTTTGAAGCAATAAGCTTACCTTCCAGGTATGTGCCGTGAGGCTCTTTGATTGGTTTGGGCTGCTCTTGGAGATCAGGAAATAAATTGTTGGTGTTCTGCATGTCGCGCTCCCTTGAAAAGCTGCGTTTTAATTGAGGACAGGCGGGAAGGATATTCAAGGTATCCTTCCCCTAAGGCCCTGGCCGGGGCACCTGCCGGAAATTGTGAGCTATTCTCTCACAACCTCAACCGAAACGCAAGAGGAGCGTGTACGACAATTACGACGAGCGCCTTTTCTCAATCCATGCGCCGAAATGCGAAAGCACAAAGGCAATTCCGACAAAAATTCCAACGGCATACAGGACCGGCAGGATATAATCCCAGCCAAAGTAGATGAAAATCCCGAGGTAAAAAAGACAATAGCCAACTGCGGCGAGCATTAGCAGGAAGCCTATCCCGCCGAGTATCGCCTGCCCTTCTCCGCTGCACAACAAAACGCCTACCGCGATGATAATGAGCAAAAAGATCAGCATGATAGCTCCTTTCCTCCTACTTTCCCTGCCTCGCAATCGCCAGCGTCAGGGCGCTCGTCGCCAGGCACGACACCCGGCTGCCGTACAGCTCCCGGCCACGTTCACGCCACCACAGGCGCAAAGACTGGCAGTAAGCATACGGATGGTTAGACACAATGGTTTCGGCCCACGTTTCAAAGCGGACTTTATCTCGTCTCAGTGATACATAGACCTGAAAGACCGTTAATCTGAATAGAGCGTTTCAAAGCAGCTGCATCCAACCAACCAGTCCGACGTGGACGACCGGTAACAGAGCCAAATTCTTTTCCAACCTCAGCCAACCGAACTCCAATTGGATCTTGCTTGGCTGGGTTATCAAAGTCATAAAGCTCACTTGGAAACGGACCTGCACCTACGCGAGTGCAGTAGGCTTTTGTAATACCAAGGATGTATTGCAGTGAATCAGGGCCAACTCCAGATCCTGCAGCAGCATTGCCCGCTACACAGTTGCTAGAGGTGACATAAGGATAGGTGCCGTGATCAATATCTAACAAAGTTCCCTGGGCGCCTTCAAATAATAAATTCTGACCAGCTTGTTCTGCAGCATATAACGCACTTGAAACGTCAATAACCATTGGCTTAATACGCTCAGCATAAGACATAGCTTCATCTAGAGTCGTTTGAAAATCTACTGGCTCTGCGCCATAGTACTCAGTAAGCATGAAATTGTGATATTCCAGATTTTCACGCAATTGAGTAGCAAATTTATCCGGGTAAAACAAATCTTGAACACGCAAGGCGCGACGTGCCACTTTATCCTCATATGCTGGGCCAATGCCACGACCAGTTGTCCCAATTTTAGCTTCGCCACGTTTCTTCTCACGGGCATGATCAATCGCCACGTGATATGGAAGAATTAATGTCGTTGCTTCAGAAATTTTCAGTCGGGACTGAACATCTAGACCTGCCGCCTCTAATTCGCCAATCTCTTTAAAGAGCGCCTCTGGTGACAGCACAACTCCATTACCAATATAGCAAATCACTTCCTTATGCATGATTCCGGAGGGTATTAGGCGCAGAATAGTTTTCTTATTGCCAATAATTAAAGTATGGCCAGCATTATGTCCGCCCTGAAAGCGCACTACGGCTTGCGCATGATCGGTCAACCAATCAACAACTTTTCCCTTACCCTCATCACCCCATTGAGTGCCAATCACAACGACGTTACGACCACGGGCTTGTTGCTTTAAAGACATAATAAAATCCAAAAATAAAAAGACAAAATAGGTTTAATAAACGATTGAACTACTTAATTAACAAGTAGTCTTTTAATTACTTCCCACGAATGGTTTTGCTTAAGCAATTCGCGATCGCATTGATATTCAGCACTCTCTGCAGCATCGCCAGGCATAACCTGAATAACTACCTCGCCAGAACTACGAAGATCTAAAATAAGTTTAGCTAGCTCAACATCATCAATCCATGGGGCAACGATTGCAGACTTACGAGCACTTAAGGGCGATAAATTTGCCAGCGTCAGTAAATCCAATGAAAAACCTGTAGCAGGACGCGACCTACCAAATGCTTGACCAACATGATCATATCGACCGCCCCGTGCAATCGGTTGGGGCAAATTATCTACATAAGCGGAAAACATCACGCCGCTATGGTACTGATAGCCACGCAGATCTGCTAAATCAACACTAAGCTCCAATCCTGCTGATAGCGAAGATGCTGCACCAACCAATTGATCCAATTGAGCAAAAGCGGCATCAATCAGCACATGCTTAGGTAATATCTTTTTTGCATGTGCTAATACATCGGCACAGGGGCCGTTTAACTCAGTTAAGGCCATCAATGCCACGGCTGCTTTTGTCGGCAAGCATTGAGTCCAGGCAGACAAACGAGGGCGATCCTTGCTTTGCAAAAGACCATATAAAGTTTCTATATCAGTCTTTCCAATATCTTGCCCATCTAAGATGCCCGCTAATACTCCAGCATGCGAAAGATCCAAGTACACTCGATTTAGATCAGCCAGACCCAGAGTCTGGAGTAATAGCGAAATTGCCTCAAAATCCGCTTCCCAAGTAGCGCACCCATAAATTTCAGCACCTAACTGCAACTCTTCTCTTGCAGCACTTCCTACTGGTGTTCGGGCATGCGCAATAGAACCGGCGTAACAAAGACGAGTAATACCCACGCGATTTAGTAAATGCGCATCAATTCGTGCAACTTGTGGAGTCATATCAGCGCGCAAACCTAAAGTCCGACCAGATAATTGGTCTACCAATTTAAACGTTTGCAGGTTTAGATCAGACCCAGTACCAGTTAATAAGGAATCCAAAAACTCCAAAATAGGGGGTGCTACTAATTCATAGCCATAAGATTGGTATAAATCTAGGATAGCGCGACGCAGAGCCTCAACTTTACGAGCCTCTGCCGGCAGTACATCAGCCATATCTTCAGGAAGTAACCAACGATTCATGATTTGATTTATTCACTTTCGATTATTTTTTATGCAAGAACTTAAAGAACTCGCCATTTGGCTCTACCACCATGATGTCTCTCTTATCCTTGAAAGAGCTGCGATAAGCCTCAAGACTTTGATAGAACTGAGCAAACTGAGGGTCCCTCCCAAATGCTTCGGCATATAAAGCGGTTGCCTTAGCGTCTCCAGCCCCCTTGATTTTTTGCGCATCGCGATAAGCTTCAGCCAAAATCGTATCCCGCTGACGCTCCGCATTGGCCCGAATCTTATCTGACTCAGCCGCACCAGTGGAGCGAAGTTCATTCGCAACTCGTTTGCGTTCCGCCTCCATACGGCGGTAAACCGAATCACTAATCTCAGCCAATAAATCTACACGCTTTAGACGGACATCCACAATTTCAACGCCAATTTCTGAGGCATCATCAGCAACTTTTTTCCGAATACCTTGCATCACTTGTTCGCGCTGATCAGAAATCAACTCCCGAACAGTGCGCTTGGTAAACTCCTCATTTAATGCGGACCGAACTAGCTGGGTTAAACGATCTTGAGCTAAGCGCTCGTCACCCTTAAAACTAATAAAGAATTTACGTGGATCAACAATGCGCCACTTGACATACGAATCCACCAGTAAATTCTTTTTCTCAGCAGTAATAAAGCGCTCTGCTTCTGGATTGTCAATAGTCAAAATACGACGATCAAAAAAGCGGACGCTTTCAAATGGTGCGGGATATTTAATTTGTATGCCAGGGCGATCAATTACTCTGACGATTTGCCCAAAGGAGAAAACAACTGCGTAATTCCGCTGGTCCACAATAAAAACACTGGAGGACAACACAAATACCGCAGCAATAAAAGCAATCAGGCCGGCTATTAGGCGATTAAAGTTCATTATCTAGACTCCCGATCGCGACTACGAAGACCATCACGTTTGTCGCCCGCGTTCACACTGGCAGGCGGAGTATTGCTAGACGGTACCGCTGGAATTCCCGTTGAGCCACCCACGGTAACCGAACCTGTTGGTGTATTTTGATTAGCTTGGCTACCTTGGCCTGTTTGACTATTTTGACCTGGCGTTGATTGGGCACTTTCAGCGCTAACTTGTGAAACAAGTTTATCAAGTGGCAGATATAGGAGGCTATTGTTTTTTGTTGTATCTACCAACACCTTGGTTACGTTGTTATACATTTCGCGCATGGTGTCGATATACATGCGATCGCGCGTAACGCCAGGTGCCTTTGCATACTCGACCAGCACTTGCTTAAAGCGAGCTGCATCGCCGTCTGCAGTAGCGACTACTCTTGCCTTATACCCTTCAGCCTCCTGAATCAGGCGGGCAGCAGTTCCTTTAGCACGCGGGATGATGTCATTGGCATAGGCTTCGCCTTCGCTCTTTAAGCGCTCCCGATCCTGCCCAGCTTTAACTGCATCATCGAATGCAGCTTGAACCTGTTCTGGGGGTTGGACATTTTGTACCGTTACGCTGGTAATAAAGATGCCAGTTTTGTAACTATCTAAGATCTTCTGAATTGAGCTTGCCAAATCAATAGCTATTTTTTCACGGCCCTCATACAAAACATTATCCATCGTGCTTCTTGCAACAATTTCACGGACAGCTGTTTCAGCTGCCTGCACTACTGCCTCATCAGGATCGCGGTTGTTAAACAAATAATCGATGGGATCTTTTAAGCGGTACTGAACAGCGAAACGGACATCGATGATATTTTCATCTTCAGTGAGCATTGAAGAGTCTTTTTGATTAGTTGCCTTAATTAATACCGGGCGGCCTATCTCTACCGAACGCACTCCCGATAAATTGACTGTCTCTTCAGATTGAATTGGCCAAGGCATACGCCAGTTAATCCCTGGCTTAGCAGTGTTAGCGTACTTACCAAAGGTGGAAATAACTCCTGCTTGGCCCTCTTGAATAATGAAGAAGCCACTACAAAGCCAAATGAGAAATACACTACTACCGGCCAATAAGATGCTAACTTTTGAACTAAATGGATTACTGAATTGAAAGTTAGGGGGAATAGCTCCACCACCACTATTATTGCCGCCATTGCCACGTTCAGAGGGCGGAAGGATGTCGGTATTATTGGGTTTATTAGCGGGCTTACTGGTATTTGCACCTGGTTTCTTTGACCCCCCAAAAAAACTACTGAGACGGTCATTGAATTCACGCCATAAATCATCTAGGTCAGGCGGGCCGTCGGGCTTGTTTGATGGTGAATTTTTGGGCTGAGTCTGAACAGGCTTATCGGTCAGATCAGAATCTACTTTTGGAGCCTGATCCTTTCCCTGCCCGTCATTAGCATCTTTGGGTCCATTGCCTGAATCATTGACAGAAAACAGGTCGAGAAATTTACGCGTCATTAGCTAAGTATTTTCTGTTGGGGATCGGGTTAAATTCAGAAGACTCTGGTCGCTCAGGTAAAGGGGCTAAAAACTCGTCCGAGGCCATCTGCTTCTTGGCACGGTTGTGTTCGACTCTCATTCTATCAGTCATTTGAGAGCATTCTGCGAGGGCCAAACGAAGTAGATCAAGTCCTTGACCCGTTTTGGCTGATAAGAAAACCTGGCTCGGAATGCCCTCAGAATCACGCTCAAGGGAAGCGCCCCTTGTAAACGTCTGGGGCATCTGGTCAATCTTGTTCATTACCTCGATACGAGGAATGTCATTCGCCCCAATTTCGCGTAAAACAGCCTCTACTTCAGCTTTTTGCTCACGAGAAACCGGACTACAAGCATCAATCACATGCAATATAAGGTCGGCATGAATGGTTTCATCTAATGTTGCTCTAAATGCCTCAACCAACTGATGAGGCAATTCTCGAATAAATCCCACGGTATCGGAAACTACAATTGAACCCACCTCCTCCAAATGGACCCTTCTAGAAGTGGTATCTAAGGTGGCAAATAGCTGATCAGCCGCATAGGCCCCAGCCTTCGTTAGGGCATTAAATAAAGTAGATTTACCTGCATTTGTGTAACCCACTAAAGATACAGAAAATACATCCTTACGACTGCGTGCTCTTCTTTGGGTTCTTTGCTGGCGCTGGAGCTTTTCCAACTCATTTTCCAGTCTCTTGGCTTTAGTCGCCAAAATTCTTCGATCTAGCTCCATCTGGGTTTCGCCAGGACCACCGCGCAAGCCAATACCCCCTTTTTGGCGCTCCAAATGACTCCAGGCACGCACTAGCCTAGACATTTGGTAGCGCACTTGGGCTAACTGCACCTGGGTTTTACCAATATGACTTTGGGCTCTTTGACTAAAGATATCCAAAATTAAGCCGGTCCGATCCATGACATGAAAACCAATCTGGCGCTCTAAGTTCCTTTGTTGAGTTGGAGAAAGTGAGTGGTTGAAGATGGCTAGTTCAGCCCCCTGGTCCTCCATCACTTTTTTGAGTTCATTGGCCTTGCCTGAGCCTATGTATAAAGCTGGATCGGTTCTGCCTTTACGTGCAATCACACTGGCTGCCGGTATAGAGCCAGCACTGTCAGCCAAGAGGCTCAGTTCGGCCATGCTATCTGCAAAATCCTCGCGCCCCGTGTCTACTCCAACGAGAACTGCACGGGGTGCATCTACTCCTGTTTTAAACAGAGTCGGCTTCTTCGGTGCGGAATTCGATAGCACGAGCAGGAACGATGGTGGAAATTGCGTGTTTATAAACCATCTGGGTTACGGTGTTACGCAGAAGAACAACATATTGATCAAAGGATTCAATATTGCCCTGAAGCTTAATCCCGTTAACGAGATACACAGAGACAGGGACATGTTCTTTGCGCAAGGCATTAAGAAAGGGGTCCTGTAACAATTGGATTTTGCTGTTATTCATACTGCTCCTTTTTCATTTTTTAGCTAGGGAGTCTTGCTTTTTTAATTAATAACTACATTTACTGCACGCTAATCTTATAGTGGGCTACATTTCGAAAAATCAACCCCATTTAATTTATACGCAACTTAAACTCTACGCTGATTTACTACTTTTTACCCTTTTTACCCTTATCGGCATCTACATAAGGGTTCTTGGCAGTATTCATCTGAATGCGCATTGGAGTACCGCGCAACTTAAATACCTCTCTAAAACGACCTTCCAAATATCGCTTGTAGCTATCAGTCACGCCACTTAAAGCAGTTCCATGAATAACTACAATCGGAGGATTCATACCTCCTTGGTGTGCGTAACGTAGTTTTGGACGACCCATGCCTACACGCTTAGGCTGCTGATGCTCTATAGCCTCTTCTAGGATGCGAGTTAATTTAGGTGTTGGCAACTTAGCCATTGCTGCCGCATAGGCCGCATCCACATCTTGAAAAAGCTCCTTTAAACCCGTACCTTTTTTTGCAGATATAGGATGAACATTGGCAAAGTCTAAGAAGCGCAATTTTTGGGCAATTTCTAAACGTGCTCGTTCTTTTACATATGAATCAATGCCGTCCCACTTATTGACCGCAACCACTAAGGCGCGCCCTGCTTCTACAATAAATCCTGCGATATGGGCATCTTGCTCTGAAATATCCTGCTGCGCATCGAGCATCAAAATAACCACGTTGCAATCTGCAATCGCTTGCAAGGTTTTTACAACCGAGAATTTTTCAATTGCCTCAAAGACCTTGCCACGACGGCGCAGACCTGCGGTATCCACCAAAATATAAGGTTTCCCATTACGCTCAAATGGAACTTCAATCGCATCTCGAGTGGTTCCAGGAAGATCAAAGGCAATGACGCGCTCTTCGCCAATCAACTTATTGATTAAGGTTGATTTACCAACGTTTGGACGCCCGACTACCGCGATTTTCATAGGGCGATTAGGATCGTTATCGTGATCTTCTGGCTCTGGCTCTGCAATTCCCAATGAATCAAGTGCGTCATCAATTAAGCCGCGCACACCATCACCGTGAGCGGATGAGATAGGAAATGGCTCACCCAACCCCAACTCATGGAAATCTGCCGTAACTATGCCAGCCTGCATTCCTTCTGTTTTATTAACCGCCAAAATAACAGGACGACCAGTCTTGCGTAAAAAATCTGCAATCACCCGATCCTGTGGCGCCATACCTAAACGGCCATCTACCAAGAAGATGATGATGTCAGATTCAGCAACGGCTTGTTTAGTTTGCTTAGCCATCTCAGCTACGATGCCAGTCTTGGCCACCGGCTCAAAACCACCGGTATCAACGCAAATAAATGGGCGCTCTCCTATGCGGCCTTTTCCGTAGTGACGATCTCGCGTTAAGCCTGAGAAGTCAGCCACCAACGCATCACGCGAACGCGTTAGCCGATTAAAAAGTGTGGACTTCCCAACATTAGGACGACCAACGATAGTAATAACTGGATTCATTTTGGACTGTACGCCGCTAGTTTTCCACCTTGAGATTGAATCAAGATGAGGCCGCCAACTGCAATTGGTGCGGCGGTGATTGGACTACTGTCATGGCGAATGCGTGCAAGCATTTCACCATTTGCTTGTGAGATTGCATGAACATAACCTTGCGCATCCCCTACTAACAATACCTTACCCACTGCCAAGGGTTCGCCAACATCCCTGTAGGTTAGCTGAGTGTTTTCCCAGATTTGGCTCCCATCCTTAGTTGCAAAAGCAGTGACATAAGACCTCTCATTTGAAGAGAACACCATGTCTGAACTTTGTGCTGTACCGGTATAGCTTGAGTAGTCTTTGAACCAGATTAAATTACCTGTTCGCGCTTGTCCGCAGCCCACTCGGCCTTGATAAGAAACAGCGCAAATAACGTCCCCTTCGAGGCTAGGCTTAGCAGTGACATCATTTAAGCGTTCAATTTCAGAGAAGCCCTTAGGAAATGAAATGGGGCTTTCCCAAACGAGACCACCGTTAGCAATTGAAATCATTCCAAAACGCCCACCAGCAAAGCCCGTCACAATCACTTCATTGTTAATGGCGAGCATGCCATATCCAACTCTCAAGGAGAGCGCAGATTGTTGGCGCTGATAGGTCCATTTGCGAGCTCCAGTCAACGCATCTAAACCAATAAAACGGTTATCCAATGCACGAATAATCACAACCCCACCAGCCACTACCGGCTCCGTTAATACCTCGCTACCAACACTGACATTCCATAGCGCTTTACCGCTATCGTCATAGGCATACACAGTGCCCCTAGTTGTAACAACAGCCGTCACGCGACCATCAGAACCCGGACCAATCGACAGGCGATCTGGTGCAGAAACTTCCCAGACTTTTTTTCCGGTTAGTAAATCAATTTTCACTAAGTTGCCGCGATTTGAGGCTGCATAGACTCCATCACCTGCAACGGCAGGGTGAAAATTAAAGGATTCAGAAGATCCCACACTGACTGACCATACGGGAGCTAAATCAAATTGATTGGAAACAGGCACCAGTTCAGCTGGCTTACGAACCCGAGAGCCTCCAGAACATGCTGCAAGAGTCAACACAAGGGCGCCAACCACTAGCGTAGTGGTGACACGCTTTGCTATTTGTTTGAATTCAAGCATCACTGAGCAACTCCCCCAACAGCATCCAACTTCACCTTCAATAATCGACGAGCCTCCTCAGGTAATTCTTTCGTTTGGTTTAACTGCTTCCAAGCAGCTTCATAACTTGTGCGCGCCTCAGAGGTTTTCTTTTGCGCCAAATACCAATCCCCACGACGCTCCAACCAAAGGGCCTCAAAACCACTAACTGGCTTTTCTTTGAGAATGTTGTCAGCTTCCGCAAAATCCTTTTCTTCGCCCTGCTCAATTAATTGCGAAACTAAACGTAATTTAGCTAAAGCTAAATAGCCATCATTTGACGCATTTTTAGCGGCCCAACGTACATAACCCATTGCTTTTGATGCATCACCTGCATCGGATGCAATCTTAGCCGCGACCAAACTGGACATAGCAGCGTAGGGTGTTCGAGAAAATTGTTTTTGTAAATCATCGGCAGCGAGCAAGGTTTGGTCTTTGTCACCCTTGCTGATTGCGCCAAGCATCGTTTCATACAATTGCGAGGCTGCGGTAGCCTGACTATTGCGCCACCATTGGTATCCGCTGTAGGCTGCATAAGCAAATAAGGCAACAGTTACAAGCCCAGTAATCAGATTGCGATACTTTTGCCAAAATGCTTTGAATTGGTCTAACTGTTCTTGTTCTTCTAGGTCTAAAGGCATGTCAATCCAAACTAATAAATGCAGTATTTAAATAACGATTATGGTGATTCTATTCTGTGGCGCCTACTATGGCATCAATTACTGCTTCTACAACACCATCAAAGGGTATTGCCCGCTGCAGGCCACTGCCGCGCAGGTCTTTTAGCTGCGCCTCGTTCTTAATCAGCTCATCCGGACCAATAATGATGGCATAGTTAGCCCCACTACTGTCTGCCTTCTTCATTTGGGACTTAAAGCTCGCAAATTGGCCATCTGGAGGGCAAAACAAAATAACATCGATACCCGCGCTACGCAACCGCTCTGCAATGATCATGGCCCAGGACAAAGTTTCACCACCTTGGTGCAATACAAAAGCATCACATTGAGCCTGTGGCTCTGGCGAAGATCCAGAAACAGCCATTAACTCCAAGACGCGCTCCATACCCATTGCCCAACCACAGGCTGGCGCCGCCTTACCACCCATACGCTCAATCAAGGGATCATAACGACCACCACCAGCAATCGTACCTTGCGCCCCCAATTTATCGGTAATCCACTCAAATACCGTCAGATTGTAGTAATCAAGTCCACGCACTAGTCGTGGATTAATTTTGCAGGGAATATTGTTGGCTTTCAGCA
>CAIMZP010000020.1 GCA_903846025.1 uncultured beta proteobacterium
ACCCACTGCAATCGAGACATCAGCACGTGCCAATAAGGGGGCATCATTTACACCATCCCCTATAGCCCAAACAAAGTGGCCCTTATTTTGCATGTGCTCAATATAGGTATATTTATCCTCAGGCGTACATCCACCCCGATAGCTTTTAATTCCCAATTCTTGAGCCCACCATGCGACCGTCACTGGATCGTCTCCAGAAACTAGGTGCACAGTAATATTTCTTGCTTTCGCAGCCGACAGTAAATCCTGCACGCCTGTTCTGGGGGTATCTAAGAATATAAAACTGGCAATCAATCCACCCGAATCGGCTAAATGCACTTGACCATACTGTCCCGCTTTTGCATCTTGAACAATGCCCACCCACTGAGCACTTCCCAAGCGATATCCACCACAGCTTAAGCCTTTGCCTGGCTGATTAATAACCTCTTGATCTATGGCGTTGAGAGCCATTTTCGCCTTAGAGGCGGCACGCATTAAAGAGAGGGCCAAAGGATGTTTTTGTCCAGCTTCCATAGAAGCGGCAAGGGCTAACACCTTATTCCGATCAAAATCAGAGCGGACAATAACAATCTCCCTCAATTCAGGTTGGCCTAGCGTAACAGTTCCCGTTTTATCCAGCACTAAATCTGTTACCTTGACTAGACCCTCCATCACGTGTCCCCGGACAATCAATAAACCGAGTTTAGTAACTGCTCCTTGGGCTGCCGCCATTGCAGTGGGCACCGCAAGAGAGAGGGCACATGGACAGCTAGCTACCAATACCGCCACCAGTACCGTCCAAGCTTTGCTTGGATCTATAGATAACCAAATTGCTGATGACAAAAAGGCGCTAAGTAATAAAAATCCGACGAAGTACCCTGCCCACTTTTCAGCAAGACTCACCATTAGTGGTTTAGCCTGCAATGCCTGATCTAAGAGAGAGGCGATACCAGCAATTCTAGTAGCTTGACCAACGGCATCAATTCTCATCAGCAAAGGATTCAGAATATTGTGCGTACCCGCATAGAGACGATCACCAATCTTTTTATCAATTGGCTTTGATTCGCCGGTTAACAAAGATTCATCAAGCGCACTTTCATACTCAATTAATATGCCGTCAGCAGGAATAATTTCACCAGGAGAAACACGTAATATTTCACCAGGACTGCAGTTCACCACTGGCACAACTTCAACCTCTTTTGATATGGGGTAATTTGGTAGTCGCTCACAAATTGCTGGTAATTGTTTCGCTAGAGCCTCAGAGCCACCCTGTGCATCTTGTCTAGCTAATAACTCGACATATCGGGCCGCTAATATAAAAGCGACAAACATAGTGATCGAATCGAAATAACTGAGACCTGAGCCCATAACTAAATTAATAGTTCCCGCAGTAAATGCTAAGGCGAGCGCCAAGGCAATAGGAACATCCATTCCCAGCATGCGGGTATGTCGAAAGGATTGAATGCTACGCCAAGCAGCTTGGAAGATAGGTCCCGCTGAATACACCATCACTGGCACGGTCAATATCCAACTAGTCCAGCCAAGTAATAAATCATATTCCAGCGGAATATCCTTGTAGCCCACGTAAGAGGGCCATGCATACATCATTACCTGCATCATTCCCAATAAAGCCACTCCAAGTCTAGTGAGCAGCTGACGTTTTTCTTTCTTTGCTTTTTCAAAAGCAAGAGAGGGCTCAAAAGGCCAGGCTTCGTAGCCAATACGCTCAATCTCAAACAACAAACGAGCAAGGCTAGTTTGATTTGGAGAAAATTCTATTTTTACTTTCTGAGAGACATAATGGATTTGCACCTCTATGACTCCAGGGATACGTCGCAAGTGCTGCTCGCAAAGCCAAACACAGGCAGCACAACGAATTTTTTCTAAACGCAATGTCGTTTCTAAATTATCCGACTCACCGGTTGCCCTGGTATAACGACTCCGCAAAGAAGGATCATCATATGGTCTGAGGTGTTCAGGAATTTCATTTGATGCAAGGTACGCGGCAGGCTTGTCACTAGAGCGTGCACGCCGAGAATAAAAAACCTCTAACCCTTCGCCATGAATAGTTTGCGCAATTGCCATACAACCAGCGCAACAAAATGCTTGAGGGACCCCATTTAAATCCGCTTCGCATAAATTTTCAGGCAAGATAACACTGCCGCAGTGATAACAATGATGGCTGATCGTAGACTTATTCATTGAATGAAATTAGTAAATTCCCATATATTTTATGCTTTGCCCACTCTTCTAATCCACCCACTACGGCGCTCATAAATAATAAAGATTACGCCCCAGATCACAATTGCAATATAGGCGCATACCCATGAAAACTGAGAAGTACGAGATCCAGAAAGGTCTAAGACATAACCAAAGATTGCTGGGCCTAAAAGACCACCGCCAAAACCCATTAATGAATGCAATCCCATCGCCGCCCCTTTGATGTTTTCCTGGGCGGTAATCACAAGACCGGCGGTCAAGGTGGCAGAATCTGCCATGATAAAAACCGTATGGCCGATGGCGAGTGAAATAATAAGCCACCATGCTTGGCCAGTTGAACAGGCTAAGGTAATGCCTAGTACTGCACTTACCAGCATCACAAAGCAAATCCAATTTTGACGGCCGACTCTTAATGCTATTTCGTTCCCTAAAATTGAGGATGGCACACCAAAAAAATTGATGACTCCAGCTAAGGTTGTGGCAGTCAACCAGAACTCGGTTCCCGAGACCCACGCACAAAATCCAAAGAAGGCGACAATCCAACTTCTGGAAGCAAATAATTCCAAAGTGTGAGCCGTATATCCAAAAATAAATCCTGAAGCAGCTTTATCTTGCAAAACTAACTTCCATTTGTCTGTTGGGAAAAGATCGTTTAGACGAATGTGAATGGGCCCACTCCACTTGTCTTGCTCAAGTCTTGGTATAAACAACCAAACTAAGAAGAAGGCTACTAAAGGGCCTAATGCAATCACACTAAATACGTAACGCCAGCCAAAGAAATTGAGTATCCAACCTGAACACAAATAAGAGAGGCCCGTACCAATCCCAAAAAAAGCAGTGTAAAAGGCAATATGGCGTGTAAGCTCACCACCCTTCATTCGGTCTGACAAAATTTTGAGCCCTGGCATATAGGTACCTGCAAGACCAGCTCCATTGATTGCCATAAAAAATAGGGCTGAAAAAAAACCATCAGCAAATAATCCCATACCCAATAAACCACTACTTGCCGATAGTCCACCAACAAGATAGACTTTACGCGCATCAATTCGATCAGTTAACGCTGTAGCCAAAGGAACGGCTAACATGTATCCAAAAAAGAATGCGCTAGCAATTAAGCCTGATTGCAAATTACTCAGATGCCAAGCATCTTGTAATGGGGTCAGCACAACTGCATAACAGGCAAAGCCCAATAGGGCGCACGATTGCGCCAAAAGCATGAGAGGAGTGTAACCGGCGGATTGAAGGCGCATAAAGGATTGTGACAACGTCAGCTCATTCTACTCGCCCCTTCTATCCGCTACACTAGGAAAAAGCTTGGAGACATAATGAAAATTCAAAGCGACAGATTTTTTCTTAGTAAATTCCTCAGTGGCCTGCTCTTGATCCTGACAAGCTCACTGAGCTTAGCGGATAGCTATCCCAATAAGCCAATCAAGGTGATTGTGCCCTTTGCTGCCGGAAGTTCTACCGATCAAATTGGCAGAGCCTTTGCAAATAAGATGTCAGAAATTTTGGGTCAACCTTTAGTTGTAGAGAATCGCCCTGGAGCCAATGGCATGATTGGTGCTGATGTTGTAGCTAAAGCGCCTGCAGATGGCTACACACTGTTGTTCGGAAGCAATAGCACGAATGCAGCGCTTAAAAGTTTGGTAAAAAAATTGCCCTATGACCAAGATACTGCTTTTGTATCAATAGGCTACTTTGGCTCGGTCCCCCTCATTGTTGGTGTCAATACCAATTTGCCAGTAAAAAACTTAGCCGGCTTAATCGCCCTTGCCAAAGCTGATCCTGGAAGAATCACTTTTGCCTACGCCAGCACGTCACAACGTGTTTCTTCTGAAATGCTGGCAAGCATGACTGGAATCAAAATAATTCCGATTTCCTATAAAAATGGTCCCACAGCAATGACCGATCTGATCGGCGGCCAAGTAGATCTTTTTACGGCTGACTTTGGTGTGATGTTGCCACAAGTCCAAGCAGGTAAAGTGCATGGTCTTGCAGTAACTTCCTTAAAGCGCTCTGCAGCCATCCCAGAATTACCCACAGTAAACGAAGCGCTAGGTCTGAAGAATTACGAACTCATAGCGTTTTTCGCCGCTTTCGGTCCCGCTGGGATGCCAAAGGATGCGGTCATTAAATTAAACCGTGCAATCAATGAAGCGGCTAAATCAAAAGATTTAAACGAACGTTTTTCGTCGCTCGGTTTTGAAACCCAAGCAGGCAGCCCAGAAATGCTGGATAAAAAAATTAAATTAGAAACTGCTAAGTGGGCTAAGGCGATTAAAGACGCTGGTATAGAGCCTGAATAAACTAAATCAATAGCAAAATTACTGCTGACTTTGATTGGGTGAATCCTGAAAGCCACATGACCGAAATGTCAGAACCAAAGTATCTCTATATCCATGTTCACCAACTGGCTGTATGGGGGTGGATTCATGAATCATTCGCTCATCATTCATGAGGAGTAAGGACCATGGTTGAGTCAGCGTAAAGCGCAAGCCAGCAGAGCCACCTGCCTCGAAAATACGGGTCTCCCCACCCTTGATTCCGACTCTACTGAGCAGAAAAACAGCTACAAAGTCAACGCCATCTCGATGAGCACCCTCGGGTGTGGGACGACCAATGCCATCAGTTGTATCAATCCGAAATTGATGCGCTTCCACAAACCAAGTTGTTACAGGCTTAAGACTACTCAGTAGATGAGTCATTCCTTTTAGAAGGGATTGCCATGTTGGATCGTTTGTTAACTTAGTCTGCGATGGCTCAAACCACCGCTCAATACCGCCATGTAAGGCGTTGTAATCAAGCGATTGCCAATGGGCCCGATGCGGAACCATCACCAGAGCATCACGAGTAATTTCATAGCTTGAATGGCGTCTGAAGCGATAACGACCACCATCCTTTAAATAGGGATCTCTTGGAAGATCATCCCAAAAACTGGTAAGTAGGCCTAAATCTGCTTGGCTTACTTTGGCAATATCGGCAACATCCTGAGCCGAAAGAATGGCGAAGCCATCTTTTCTTAAAGACGGGATCACCTCTTTAGCTGAGGTGAGTGGCGGTATTAAATTTGCAAGAGTCATGGTGTCATTTTATGGCAATATTCCATCGACTAGGTTCTTCAGTGAATTGATTAAGATAGCGCTTCAAATTGGCCACTTCAATCGCTAAATAAATCGAGATAAGATGTGGTCTTTAAGTAAACACATCGGGCTGGCAATGACTGCAAAAAAAAATAAAGTGGCTTTAGTAACTGGGGCTGGCACTGGCATAGGGAAAGCGGCTGCGCAGGCTTTGCTTAAAGGAGGCTACAAAGTAGTCCTTACCGGTAGAAATAAAGAAAGGCTTGATAAAGCTATTCAGGACATCGGTGGTAATGAGCAAGATTGTCTGGCCTTTAGTTGTGATGTTGGTAAGCCCGTAGAAGTCCAGCAGCTTTTTGCCGCTATTCAAAATCGATTTGATCGTATAGATATCCTTTTTAATAATGCTGGCATGGGTGCGCCTGCCATTCCGATAGAAGACATCAGCTATGAACAGTGGATGAATGTGGTTAATGCCAATCTCTGCGGTGCCTTTTTATGCTCTCAAGAGGCCATCCGCATGATGAAAGCGCAATCTCCCAAAGGGGGCAGAATTATCAACAATGGCTCGATATCGGCACATGCCCCTAGACCTATGTCCGCTCCCTACACCGCCACTAAACATGCCATTAGCGGACTTACTAAATCCATTGCTTTAGATGGAAGGCCTTTTAATATTGCTTGTGGCCAAATTGATATTGGCAATGCAGCAACCGAGATGACTGAACCTATGGCAGCCGGAATCCTGCAAGCCGATCAGTCAATCAAAGTAGAGCCCCGCATGGATGTCAATCATGTTGGGGAAGCCATCTTGCATATGGCTAACCTACCTCTAGAAAGCAACATCCTCTCGATGACGATTATGGCTAGTAATATGCCATTTGTTGGCAGAGGGTAATTATCCGCATGTCCCCAGGTGCCCGCACTGAGTGCAGTAATCGCACCCATCTTTTCTAATAACGGCATGCGCTCCACACTCCACGCATTTTTTGCCAACCATCACTGGTGGGGTTGAGATACCGGCGACTGGTATTTCGGAAAGATCATTCGCCAAACTTCCATTACGACGCTCAATAATATTTTGAATGGCATAGGCAATGGCGGCAACTTCAGAGTCGTGCCATAACGGCATCCGAGTTCCATCAATTTTCTCAAAAGTACCCAACCTTACAGCGCCCCTATCCCAAGCAACTTTACGCATATCACTTAAAGCTCGCTCTAAAAAACCACCTCGGGCAGCCAAAGATAACAAGCGCATGCTTGAAGTAATCCACTGCTGAGACTCACCATTCTGCCCAACTGGCATAAAAAATTCAATGGCTCGCTCAATAGGCGCACCAGACTCGCCCGCTTTAGAAAGCGTCATAAAAGATACCACTAGATACAAAGTTTTTTGACCTTCTTGAGTCCAGTACTCAATTTTTTCGGCTACCGCAGGCAAAACCCCTTTAGGACGACTTTCAACCACTGTTCGCATGGGGTCTACAGTGTTATTAGCAGCCTCTAAAGACTCTGGCTCGCTTGGCGTAAGCTCCAGTACTGAACCCAAAATGCTATTCGGGCGATAAGTTGCCAATCCTTTGAGATTCGCACGCCACGCTTGGGTATAGAGACTCTTGAAATCTTCATAAAGATAGTCGACCGGTACATTCACGGTCTTAGAAATTGCTGTATCAATGAATGGCTGAACGGCCTCCATCATGGCAATGTGATCCGTTGCAGACATCTCTAAAGCGGAAACAAAATAAGCGGGCAACTTTTCGATATTACCGCCTAACTCACGATATAAGCGCCACGCATGATCTTCTACTGCATATTCTGTCGTGCTGCCATCTGCTTCACGTTTTTTGCGACGATAGACCCAGGAAAAAGCTGGCTCAATACCATTTGATGCATTATCAGCAAAAGCCAAACTCACAGTGCCTGTTGGTGCAATCGACAACAGATGGCTATTGCGGATACCAAACTGACGAATATCTTTTTTCAACTTGTCATCTAGTCGACTAACAAAACTATCACCACCCAGATACTTTTCAACATCCAAAGCTGGAAATGCGCCCTTCTCTTTGGCCAACTCAATCGAAGCTTCATAAGCAGCGTCACGCATCACGCGAGCAATTTTTGCAGCAACAATGCGCGCGCCCTCTTCGTTGTATGGCAACTTCAGCATCACTAGCGCATCGCCTAGCCCCGTGAAACCAACCCCAATCCGACGCTTGACTCTAGCCTCTTCGGCCTGCTCAGGTAAAGGCCAATAAGTAGCATCTAGGACGTTATCAAGCATGCGCACCTGAATCTTTACCACAGAGGCAAAAGCCTCAAAATCAAACTGTGGCTCACCTGTAAATCCAAATGGATTACGCACAAAACGAGGCAAAATTACTGGCCCAAGATCACAACAACCATATGGTGGTAATGGTTGCTCGCCACATTGCCCAGTGACCAATCCATTAAAAATAACAGTATTGTTATCTTGCTGCGTGATATCAAAGACTGGTTCTAACCCAACAGATTCAATGGAGATAATTTTTGATTGGAAGGATTGTGTCTTAATTAATGCTTTGCCATTAACCCAGGCATGATATTTATCCGATTTTTTTGGAAGAGCAAAACCGATTTCAGACATAAATTGTTCGCGTGATTCACCATCAAGCACTAACTCAAAATTATCTCTACAAAAATACGCCTTGCTATCACCTTTACCATCAGGTAAATCTCTGAAGCCAGATTCTCTTCTCAAGTGTAAGGAGCTATAAATTCCAAAGTTAGATAAAAGAATTTGTATCTCACTGAGCAAAGTCTCGCATGAAGAATTTAATCGAATAGAGAAACTATTTAAGTTTTCACTAACATTAACAGCTCCATCAGCTTGAAATAAGCCTTGTAGGTAAGCCTTTACACATGCCTCGGTTCCTGTCCAAACAACATTCGGGACCCTTAATTTAGTTTCACCATTAAAATTATATATACCCAAAATACGAGCCAATATAGTTGAGCGTATAAACACCATATCTCTATCAGGTACAAGCACGGGACTGACTCGATACTCCCTTTGATTGCTTGATTGCCCACCGATTAAAGAATGGATAATTTCACAAAGATATTCTGCCAAGCTCTGATCTTCACCCCATAAGCTAACTACAGCAGCCTGCACACCTTTACCACGGCTGGTAAAGTGACCGCCTCCAGTAATTAGCCCCATCAAAAAGCCTAGCTCTTTGCTACCAGATTTTCCAAACTGCCCTTTACCAGACTGGATATAAAGACTGTCTCCAACAACAAGATCTCCCAGTTTTATTTTTCCTCTGGTGGTATAAAAATCATGCCAAGACGTTGCTTTAATTGCGTAGCCTGCAGCAGTAATAACCTCGAATACTTCTGCGCTATGAGATGTTAAAAAAGCAGGGGTCGCCTTCCTGACTTGGGTGCCAGGATCTGATAAACCCAAAGCATGGTTGTCGACAGTAACCTCTAAATCCTCACCCGAAACAAATAAATCTCCAATACGCACTAACCCAAATTGGGTGGCTAAACGGGTGTCAGCAGTAACACAGGGATTTGTAGCGGTAATACTTTCGCAATAATTTAAATTGTTATCGCGATTAATATTATCTAAAAATAGAATTCCTGGCTCTGCAAAATCGTAGGCCGACTTCATGACTGCCTCCCAGATTTCTCTTGCATCTACCTTGCGATAAACCCAAAGACCATCAGGCCTTTGATATGCGCCATCCGCAATCAGACCCTTAGCAGGCCTTGCCTTATGAATTAATTCCCAAGATAGATTGTCTTCAACTGCACTCATGAAAGCACTTGATACCCCTACAGAGACGTTGAAATTATTCCAACGCCCAGGCACTCGCTTGGCCGTAATAAATTCAAAAATATCAGGGTGATCAATTCTCAAAACACCCATCTGTGCGCCTCGCCGAGCTCCAGCACTCTCGACGGTTGAACAAGACTGATCAAAGACATTAATGTAGCTGCAAGGCCCGGAAGCAATGGATGCCGTTCCTTTGACCTCGGCTCCCTTGGGGCGTATGCGTGAGAAATCGTAACCCACCCCACCGCCACGGCGCATGGTCTCTGCGGCCTGCTTTAAGGCCTCATAAATTCCTGGAAAACCATCGGCATCAATCCCTTGAATACAATCTCCAACTGGCTGCACGAAACAGTTGATGAGGGTGGCTTGAATATCTGTACCAGCAGCACTCATGATGCGGCCTGCGCCAATAGCACCATTGCGTAAATTTTCCAAAAACAACTTCTCTACATGAGCGCGAATGGCCTCATCTTCGACAACTGCTAAGCCCCTAGCAACCCGTTGAAAAATTTGATCTGGCTCAGACTCTCCATCTTTTGCATATTTTTCAATAAGTACATCGGTACTAATGGGTTGAATTGACATAAGACGAAGGCTCCAAGGATTTCTCTAAAAGTTTATTTATCAATTCTGCTACAGATTTGATTTGATTGCCAAATGGCAGAGTGCCAGCTCCACGGAAAAATAAGCCCTTTTGAGTATCACCAACCAGAGCGCTACCCAAAACCTTATCGATGCAAAATTGACCCCATTGCTCATTACCATCTCGTAAACCACAGTCATGTAGACAATCAAAAATCATCGTGCAACGCGGTTTTTTTCTCGCCACCTCTTTTAAGATGGGTAACACTTCAATATATTTTTTGAGCCAAGGTGTTTTTACTGCTCTGGCAGGTAACCCTGCTGCACTCAAAAAATCAACCATATCCTCAGGTTTTGCATCTGCCAAAACGCGTTTAAATCCCTCACTGGCATCGCCCTCCGATGTAACCGCAAAGGCAGTCCCCAACTGAACTCCAGATGCACCCATATTTTGTAAGTTCTTAATATCCTGAAAGGTGCTGATACCTCCCGCAGCAATTAAAGGAATCCTACCTTCCAGTCCCATGGTTTTAAATATCGCCAATGTTTCTGGAATGACGTTCTCAAAGTTAAATTTGGGATTATGAACATCTGCAATAGTGGAGGCGCCTACATGCCCTCCAGCCAATCTTGGGTGCTCAATCACGATGGCATCAGGCAGGCGTCCTTTTTTTTCCCACTTGCGCAAAAGTAAATGAATCCCCCTTGACTCAGAAAGAATAGGAATAAGAGCTACATCTGGAAAATCTGCGGCTAAATCAGGTAAATCAAGGGGCAGTCCGGCGCCAACCACAATGGCATCAACTCCAGCCTCTAAAGAGCATTTCACATAGGCGGCATACTCGTTGACAGCGCGCATGATATTGACTGCAATCATGCCATTGCCCTGAGCGATTTCTTGAGTCAAGCTAATTTCCCTTGCCAACGCCTCTATATTGGCCTGATTGATGAGCTCTTTACTTTCTGGGGAGGGAGTTAAGTATTTGGTCTTGGCCATCAAATCTGGATGAAGTCGGCGTAAATCGATAGACGAGATCGTTCCCATACCACCACACGCTGCTACAGCACCCGCCAACTTATGCGCTGACACCCCAACACCCATACCACCTTGGACAATAGGAAGAATTCTTTTTCCTTTTATCAAGAGTGGGCTTAACCCACTCTCCAGCAAGGTATGCTCAAAATTATCTGGCACACGAACCTGCATTAGCCAACTCCTCGCGCCAATACTTGGCCGCTCTTACACTGAAGAAAAATATTCATGCATAGCATGATGCAAGCACTTCTTCATAGAGCTTTTGATGCATATCAATAAAGGCTTTGGTATTTTTAAAGATCAACTCAGAGCCTACAGGTGCAACTAATTATTAATATAAATCAATAAGTTACAAATCGTTGATCCGAGTGATGCAGCCTAAATATAAAAAATAAATGAGCGCTTCAATGCAAGCCATTAAGGAGCTTCGGCTATCTCGCATTTATGGAAAGGAGATTGTTTTTGTTTTGTGGCCAATACGATGCTGTCTCTAATGTTGAAGACACCATCCATACTCTGATCTAAGATATATTGGGTTTGAAAATCTTCCGAGAACTGAATCAGGGATGAAGTGACATAGATTGACTTTGTTTGTAGGTTTTCAGATTGGGCCACTGTCTTGACCACTAAGCTGGATTGATCAAACACCTCAATGGACTTAATCACACTCCGCCTCACGACCTGTATTTGATTGCTACCAGGCAACCTCAACTCATTTTCCAACTTACCATTTTTATCATAGAAGTAATAAATACCACTCCCTTTGAACTTGGGGTTGTTGCACATCGTAGGAGTATCCACCACCCATCGACCAATCAATTTAGATTCAAACTGATCGGCTTTTTGGGCGCAAGCAATACTAGAGAACCCAATAAATGTGGCAAACAAAACGACTACACAGTTAGATAGAAACTGTTGCCGTGGAGTGTGCACCTGAGTCATTAGTTATTAATGAGAATCTAAGGGCGAACTTGATCAACAATGACCTTCAGATTAGCGGTGCCTACTTTAACCGTCTGAATATTGGAATACAAATCACCTGGCTCTGCCTTGGCTTGGCCTGATTTAGAGACTCGCACTTCAACAGTAGCCTCACTCAAATTCGAAATCAGCGCATCCGGCGTCATTGCTAGATCATCATTTAGAACAAAGCGGAGTGGTAGATCAGCAGCGCGTGCTCTCATTAAGGCAACAGGCATACGAGCTCCAGGGGCACGTGCAATTACCATAACAATATCATCCGGCTTCACTCTGGATTTTAATTCTGGGTTTAACTCAACCAAACCACTAATATTTTTAGTGCTTGAAACTGATTTAGCTAGAGGCTGAGATTTTTCTGAAACAGGAGGCAGATTAGCCCTGCCTCGAGCCTCCATAATCGAACCCTGAATCATCTTGGCATCTTCTGACTCTGGAGGTATTAACTTACTCAGGTGCTCCCAAAATCCAATGGCATGGATGTAATTACCTCTATCGTACTCAGCAGTGCCAGCCAACCATAGGGCCATCATATTATTGGGGTCTGCTTTCAGAGCCTTATTAATTAAGACCTGAGGCTTTCCCTCAAAGCTTCCATTGGCATTACTTGCCGATACATCCGCGTAGTCCGAAAGTAATTGCGCATCAGAATCGAGGTAAGCGCCAGCGCGGTCATAGGCTTTTTCAGCCTCTATCGGACGACCCAAGACTTTGTATGAACGGGCAAGCATGGCCCAGCCCTTCAAATTACTAGGATCTGCTTCCATCTTGGCAGCCAAAGCAGAAACCATTTTTTCAACATCTTGTTGCGCGACTTTCTGATGGGTTCCAGTCTGCGCAATCTGCTCCGCACTACCGAGCCATAAATACATGAGTACGGCAACAGTCGGGATAAAAATACACAGAGTAATAATGGTTTTTTTAGGGGATCCTAATGTAGCTATGCCATCTTCTTCGCTCGTATCCTGAAACAGTCTTTGCCGAATTTCCGCATGGGATTGATCGTGAGTTGACGCATCAATGATGCCCTCTGATTGCTCTTTATCTAACTTGGCAAGTTCTTCTTTATAAATAGCAGCATTGAGCTGTCTGCGAGAGGCATGGTGCGCAGGGGCCTTCCAAAAGAATGGGCGAAGCAATGCTGCCAATACCAGCAACATCAAGATAACAGCAGCAACATAAAAAGTAATCATTTATCTTCTCGCAAAAGAGCATCTATGCGCTTGTTTTCATCTTCAGTAAGTGTGGCGTTATGAACTTGTCCACTGCGTCGACGTAAATACATTAACAGGGCCGCAATACCGGCAACCATTAATATAAAAGGGCCTATCCAGAGAAGCCATGTAATAGGTTTAACTGGTGGGCGATATAAAATAAAATCACCATAGCGATCGACCATAAAGGTTCTGATCTCTGCATCGGTTTTTCCTT
The DNA here is from genome assembly GCA_903846025.1 of uncultured beta proteobacterium. Classification (GTDB taxonomy): domain Bacteria; phylum Pseudomonadota; class Gammaproteobacteria; order Burkholderiales; family Burkholderiaceae; genus Polynucleobacter. The sequence goes on from CAIMZP010000020.1 coordinate 13,133, forward strand.
GACGAATCAAATCCCGGATTTCTCGACGTAAATCTTGAGCCAACTCAGAGCGTGATCCCGAGAGAGATTCATTTTGGCAAACTAAACAACGCATTTCTTCTGAGATAGAAATCAGTCTTTGTTCAAGCGCAGGGTCTTCAGCCAAAGGGGTAGCCTCATTAGCCCAAGAGGCATGCGAAAAACAAAGGAATAAGCAGATAGTCAGGATACGTTTCATCATGCTCAATCTTTTTTCAACTCGGAAATAATAGGATAAATAGATTTCTCTAAGACCTCTTTAGTAATCGGCCCAATTTGTTTAAACCGAATGATGCCCGCTTTATCAATCACATAAGTCTCTGGAACGCCGTAGACTCCGTAATTAATTCCAACTCGCCCATCACTATCGAAAGCTGATAAGTTATAGGGGTTGCCCTGCCTTGCCAGCATCTCCATAGCATCAGCACGCTTATCTTTGTAATCCAAGCCAATTAAAGGCGCCACTTGTGATTTACTCATCTCTACGAGCATGGGATGTTCTTCGCGGCAAGCGACACACCAAGAAGCAAAGACATTTAAGATCCAGACTTGCCCCTTCATATCCTCAGGAGAAAATGACTTCTTTGGGTCGGCCAATTGAGGAACATTAAATGCAGGCGCAGCTTTATTTATTAGAGGTGACGGCACTTCACGTGGGTCGCGATTCAAACCTACAGCCAAAAAAGCCACCAATACAATAAATAGTAATAATGGAATGATGAATTTTGCTTTCATGACTAATCTTTTCTTAGTAAAGATTTTTTGGTACGCAAACGATAACGTTTATCCATCACCGCAAAAAGACCGCCCAAAGCCATTAACAAGCAGCCGCCCCAAATCCAATCCACAAATGGTTTGTAATAGACACGTACCGCCCATGCGTTGCCTTCCAAAGGCTCCCCAAGCGAAACATAAATGTCGCGAGTAAGGCCGGCATCAATGGCTGCCTCAGTCATTGGCATAGTCGAAGAGTCGTAATTGCGCTTTTCAGGAGACAAAATCTCTTGCACTTTACCGTTGCGACTAAGCTCGAATACGCCGCGCGTTGCCTGATAGTTGGGCCCCTGAGCAGGTTTGACACCGAGCAACTGAAGTTGATAGCCACCAACCATTGCCGTATCTCCTGGGGCCATGCGTACGTCTTTTTCTTCTTGATAAGCACCGACCATCGTGACACCAATCACAAACACCGCAATCCCAATGTGACCTAATTGCATGCCAATAAACGAGCGCGTAGGTTTGCCGACCTTAAATTGCTTAATGATTTGTAAAATACCTGAAGCGATAATCCAGAAGGCCAGTAAAAATCCAAGCGCGGTCAAGATGGTGAACTCACCCATGATGCGGGGAATCAAAATCGCCGCAATGAATGCCACTAGTGCAGCAACCCATAAACGCTTTAATAAAACCGTGATGCTAGTGCTCTTCCAGTTTGCCCAAGGACCAACGGCCAATAAGAATAGGGCTGGAATCATAATAGGCACAAATACCGCATTGAAGTATGGAGGGCCAACGGAGATCTTACCGAGATTTAACGCATCAATGAGCAAGGGATACAAAGTACCCAATAAGACGGATCCGGCTGCAACGACCAAAAAGACATTACCCATGAGCATGAGCGTCTCACGCGACATTAAGGAAAATGCGCCCCCTAAGGTACTCTTGGGAGCCCTCAAAGCATATAAAAATAATGAGGAACCCACTACGAGAGAAAGCAAAATCAGAATAAAAATACCACGCCGTGGGTCAGTTGCAAAAGCATGAACTGATGTCAATACTCCAGAGCGAACCAAAAAAGTGCCAAGCAAAGACATCGAGAACGCAATGATTGCTAAGAGTACTGTCCAGTTCTTAAATCCCCCGCGTTTCTCCGTCACAGCCAAGGAATGAATGAGTGCCGTACCAATGAGCCAAGGCATAAAGGAGGCATTTTCAACTGGATCCCAAAACCACCATCCGCCCCAACCTAATTCGTAATAAGCCCACCAAGAACCCAGAGCAATCCCCAGAGTTAGAAAGATCCAAGCCGTAATAGTCCAAGGACGCGACCAGCGTGCCCACGCGGCATCAAGCTTGCCGGAAAGTAAGGAGGCAATGGCAAAAGCAAAGGCCACAGAAAATCCTACATATCCCATATATAGCATCGGCGGATGAAACACTAAGCCAGGATCTTGTAAAAGGGGATTTAAAGAGCGGCCATCTTGTGCTGCAGGCAATAAACGCTCAAATGGATTTGATGTCGCCAATACAAAAAGTAGGAGGCCGGTCGCAACCAAACCCAAGACACCTAGCACTCGAGCAACCATGAATTCATCTAATGTCTTAGAAAGTTGAGCCACTGCAAATGCCCATCCCGTCAGCAAGAATATCCACAGCAATAATGAACCCTCATGCCCACCCCAAACTGCACCGATCCGATAAACAGTAGGTAGCTGTGCATTGGAATGTTCCGCAACATACAAAACTGAGAAGTCATTCACATAGAAGCACCATGCCAAGATACCAAATGAAAGCGTTAATAGAAAAAATGAGATCTGAGTTGCTGGTCTAGCCAAAACCAACCATTCACGGCGCCCTTGCTGCGCGCCAATCAATGGCAGCACACCTTGAACGATAGAAACACATAACGCCAAAATTAATGCGAAATGACCAATTTCTGGAATCATTGCTTGGTCCATTATTTAATTCCTTTTTTTGCAGCTTGTTCTAAAGCAAGCTTTGCTTCAGGAGGCATGTAGTTTTCATCATGCTTAGCAAGAACTTCGCTAGCCACAAATTGGCCGTCTGGATTTAGCTTGCCTTGCACGACAGCACCCTTACCTTCTTTAAATAAATCTGGAAGAATACCGGTATAAGAAACAGGGATGTCTTTTACTAAATCGGTAATCACAAAGTGCACCGTTAATCCGTCGCGCTTCAA
>CAIMZP010000021.1 GCA_903846025.1 uncultured beta proteobacterium
ACAAGAAAAGTTAGCAGTTACAGATAGCCTGCTTTACCGTCGCGGCAACTTTAACGGTAGTTTTGACCAGGTGATATTGGATGGCCTGATGGCGCAGAAGAATGCAGAAATTGCTTTTTCACCGGGATTTAGATGGGGCACCACCTTGTTACCAGGTCAAACCATCACTATGGAAAACCTACTGGATCAAACTGCAATCACCTACCCATACACCACCGTCAATATGATGACCGGGGAAACAATTAAGACTATCCTGGAAGATGTAGCTGACAATCTTTTTAACCCTGATCCGTATTATCAGCAAGGCGGTGATATGGTTCGTGTTGGCGGCTTACATTACACCATCGATCCTGCAGCCTCAATGGGGAAACGTATTTCTGAAATGCGTCTAAATGGCAATTTAATTGATGCCAATAAATCTTACAAAGTAGCAGGATGGGCCCCAGTAAGTGAGGCAGCTAAGAATTTTGGCGGCGAGCCCATTTGGGATGTAATTGCCCGGCATTTGCGCGACATTAAAACCGTTGAAGCTGTTAAGCTCAATGAGCCTGTTATCAAAGGTATTGTAGGAAATCCTGGCATTGCATCCATCTAGATCCCAACCAATATGAAAGTACACATGCCTAACTTAGCCAAATTTTTCCTTAATACTTTGATGATATGCTGCACATTTTTTGGATTTTCTTTTTATGCTCATGCACAACAAGCACCAAGCCCAACAAAAGTGGTTTATCACATTGATGATGCTGAATCTCAGGGTTTAAAGGGTTTACGAAACCTCCGAAATCATCTCGATGCCTCACCAACAACTCAGATTATTGTTGTAACGCATGCCAATGGTATTGATATGCTCATGGAAGGCGCGAAAGACAAGAAAAATAATGTGGAATATGCGCCTTTAATTGGCGCCCTTAAATCACGCGGTGTCCGTTTTGAGGTCTGTGAAATTACCCTTAAAAATAGAGGCATTAAGAAGGATGTCTTTATTCTTGACGCCGACTTTACGCCATCTGGTGTCGTGAGAATTGCTGATCTGCAAGCAAAAGATCACTATGCCTATATCAAGCCTTAGGTCAATTTAAGTCATTTATTATCTAACTTTGGATCAATGAAGTATTTTATTGCTTCGATTTTGAGCCTCATTCTGCCGAGCTTTTGCTTTGCCGAACCCGCGGACCTCGTAAACCTAAAGCCAATCCAGGTTGCTCAAAATACCTATTTTGTTAAGGGCTTCCCTGAAATTGGATCGAGCAAAAATCAGAACTTCATTTCTAATGCGGGGTTTGTCGTTACCCATAAGGGTGTTGTCGTTATTGATGCTCTAGGGTCACCAATACTTGCTCAAAAACTACTGAATGAGATTGCAAAAATAACAAAACAAAAAGTGCTCGCTGTCATTGTTAGTCATTACCATGCAGACCACATATACGGTCTTCAAGTATTTAAAAAGGCAGGGGCTAAAATTTATGCTCAAGAGCTTAGTAAAGACTATTTAAATTCAGATGCGGCACAACAAAGACTAGAGTCATCTAGACTGGATTTTGCGCCTTGGATAAATTCAAATACTCACTTAGTGCCTGCTGACCAGTGGATCAAGTCTGAAAAAACATTAACGGTTGGCGGAGTAGATTTTATAATTTCAAAAGTAGGTCCTGCACATACGCCTGAAGATTTAATGGTCTATGTACCAAGTGAGAACGTCTTGTTTGTCGGGGACCTTGTTTTTAGAGGTCGAATTCCATTTGTCGGTAACGCCGATAGCAAAGGATGGTTGTCATCACTGGATCGTATTGAGGGTATAAAACCCAAGATTGTTATTTCCGGGCATGGCGCGTATTCACCCAATCCGACTCATGACATAGCATTCACCCGTGGATACTTGCAATACTTGCGAGAGTCCATGGGGGAGGCCGCTAGAAATATGGATTCATTTGATGATGTTTATGCCAATACTGACTGGTCCGAGTATGAGGGGATGCCTTTATTTCGGTCCGCCAATAGGATGAATGCCTATAACGTCTACCTTTCCATTCAGGGTGAATAGCAGTTTTGTCATATAGGCTCTAAAATAGCGCTTTAAACGTTAAAGCCCTGATTTGCATGAAGTTTCTAATTCACTCCTTGGCGCCTACACTAGTGGCAGCATTCTTGTTAAGCTCATCCGTGTTTGCGAATGAGCTAGTTGCCAATGGTAAGGTAATAGATCAAGACAAATGTTATGCCTGCCATGCAAAGAAAACGGGTTTTGGAAACGGTGACATGATCTATGCCAGGTCTGACAGTAAAGTCACGACACTCGCTAAATTAAACTCGATGATTTCAGTTTGCAATACTGAATTGCGTTTAGATCTTTTTCCAGAGGATGAGGCCGATGTCTCAAAATACCTCAATGAACAATTTTATAACTTTAAACCTTAAGCAGAATTTTTAGATCATGGATGTTGTAGATATTGCTTCACTAACTAAATCAGCTTTGCTTGCAAGCTTTATTGCGACTTTTATTCTTGGTGCGACCATGCAAAAAACAGGCTTTTGCAGTATGGGCGCTGTCTCAGATGTTTTTATCATGGATAGTTGGGATCGTCTCAAACAATGGTTTCTTGCGATTGGTGTGGCCATCATTGGTTTTGCTGTGATGTCCTATATAGGCTTCATAGATCCGCTCAAGAGTTTCTATACTGGCAATAAATTTCTTTGGCTCTCAACCATTGTTGGTAGCATTCTATTTGGCTTTGGTATGGTTTTGGCTTCTGGATGCGGAAGTAAAACACTGATTCGTATTGGTGGCGGTAATCTCAAGTCGGTCATTGTTTTTCTTGCGATCGGACTAAGTGCTTATATGACCATACGCGGATTTCTTGGCGTCATTCGTATCAATACACTGGACAGTGTTTTCATTAACTTCAATACCCCCCAAGACCTGCCAAGCCTGCTAAGCGCCTCAACTGGCATGATGCGATCTTCTTTGCATCTTGCTCTTGGACTGGTGATCGGCTCTGCATTTATTGTTTTTGCACTGGCTAAGAAAGTCTTTTGGACAGCTGAAAATCTTTGCGCTGGAATAATCGTCGGTCTCATCATTTGCTCGATCTGGGCAATATCCGGCCACATGGCTTTTGTTACCGAAGATCCAAATACCTTAGAAGAGGTTTTCCTGGCTACGAATTCAGGAAGAATGGAAAGCCTTTCGTTTGTAGCACCTTACGCCTATTTCTTAGATTGGCTAATGATGTACAGTGATACCTCTAAGGTTCTCACCATTGGAGTAGTTGCTGTAATGGGTATGATTTCTGGATCGGCAGCCATTTCCGTATTGACCAAGTCATTTCGCTGGGAAACCTTTCGCAATCCTGAGGATACCGCTAACCATTTAATTGGCGGCGCCCTCATGGGATTTGGCGGTGTTACAGCTCTAGGATGTACGGTAGGACAAGGCCTTAGTGGTATCTCTACACTTGCCCTGAGCTCATTCATTGCGTTACCTGGATTCATTTTTGGCGCATATTTAGCTTTGCGTTATTTGCAATACCGACTTGCTCCGAACCCCTGTGGTTAAATCCTTTATAAATGGATATATAAATGCAAATAGACTGGCTGGCTTTCACACCTGGTCCCGCACTTGTCGGAGGAATGCTTCTGGGAATTGCCGCCGCACTTTATGTTTTTTTGCATGGGCGAATTTTAGGGATTAGCGGTATTGTGTCTGGACTTATTCACCCCAAAATGGCTGACTGGAGTTGGCGCGTTGCTCTTATTCTAGGCATCTTAACTGCGCCTTTTTGGGCTGCGATTTTATTTGATTTACATCCACTGCAAAAGATTGATGCCGATTGGTTGGCTATTATTTTTGCTGGATTGTTAGTTGGCTTCGGGTCTGAGTACGGGTCTGGATGCACTAGTGGACATGGCATCTGTGGGCT
>CAIMZP010000022.1 GCA_903846025.1 uncultured beta proteobacterium
CCGATCTGCGACAGTTTTAAAACCACCCCTGCCAGATAAATAATGGTGAATAACTGCTAGCTTGAACTCTTTGCTGTATTTGGACATAAAAACTGCACCTTAGAAGGTTGGACGGATGTCCAACTTTTGGGGTGCAGTTCACAAGTAGGGGCTTTTTCTTTTTTAAGCCCATCATTGCAATTAGTTCGTATTAGTACTAAACTAGTCCTAGTTAGTACCTTCTGGAGCTCTAGTGAACTTTTTACCAGCATTGCGAGAATTGGTTATGGCCTATCAGGGGTTTGAGCGCTACTCAGCGCCAGATGTGAAGTCGATGGGCTTAACAATGACTCAATTCGATGTGATTGCTACTCTAGGAAATCAATTGCCAATGAGCTGTAAAGACTTGGGTGAAAAGACTTTAGTAAGCAAAGGGACTTTGACTGGGGTATTGGAGCGCCTTGAAGCAAAGGGACTTTTAATTAAAAAATCGAACCCCGAGGACGCTCGTAGCCAAATGATTGGCTTGAGTTTAAAAGGGCAACAATTATTTGATACAGTTTTTCCAAGGCATATTAAGCACTTGGAGAGGGCATTCGATAAATTAAGCTCACAAGAGCTATCTGAAGTTGTCCAATCATTAAAAGCATTAAAAAATATCTTTAATTAAAATTCGGGAGAAATTAACATGACTAAAGTTGCGGTTGTATTTCACAGTGGTTACGGACACACAGCAAAACAAGCGGAGGCCATTGCAAAGGGGGCTAACGGAACCTTGATGGCAATTGATGTTGAGGGTAATTTAACTGATGCGCAGTGGATTTCTTTAAATGAGGCCGATGCAATAGTATTTGGATCTCCAACCTATATGGGAACAGTGAGCTGGCAGTTTAAGAAATTTGCAGATGCTAGTTCAAAACCGTGGTTTTCTCAGCAGTGGAAAGATAAAGTCTTTGGTGGCTTCACTAACTCTGCCACAATGAATGGCGATAAACATTCCACTCTTCACTACTTCTTTACATTGGCCATGCAGCATTCTGGTGTTTGGGTTGGCACGGGTTTAATGCCATCTAATTCCAAGGCAGCTCAGCGCGATGATATAAATTTTGTTGGTTCGTTTGCTGGTGCAATGATGCAAACTCCTTCGGATGCAAGTGCGGATGAGGTGAACTTGGGTGATTTAGAAACGGCACGCCTCTATGGCAAAAGGATTGCTCTTATTGCACAGCAATTAAACAATCAATGATTCAAGCTAAGTACACTCCAGTAGCGGTAGGGCTCCACTGGGTGATGGCAGCACTCATTCTGGCAACATGGTCTATAGCCATTGTCGTGGGTGATATGCCGCTCAGCCCAGCACGAATTGCAGGCTTTAGCTGGCATAAGTGGATTGGTACAACTGTTTTTTTCTTGGTAATCGTTCGACTTATTTGGCGGGCTACACATCCAGCACCAAAATTGGATATTGCCGTACCCGCATGGCAAAAAAAAGCAATGGAGCTGACTCATTTGGCCTTGTATATTCTGATGATTGCGATACCAGTAATAGGCTGGGTAATGAGTTCGGCTAAGGGTTATACGGTTAATTATTTTGGTTTGTTTGATCTTCCCGATTTAGTTGATCAAAATAAGAACTTAGGGCATCAGCTTAAGGAAGTTCATGAATGGCTTGCTAATGTATTAATGGTCTTGGTTGGCCTTCATATTTTGGCCGCTGTAAAGCATCATTTTATTGATAAAGATGGCCTGCTTTATCGCATGTCATTTTGGCAGCATCAAGATGGCAAAGGAGCCAAGAAATGAATTGTATTTGTCGGATTTACTCTGCAGTGTTGTCTATTGGCTTATTGACCTTTTCGGGGTATTCGAATGCACTTGAATATTCAGCAATAGATGCCGCTAAAAGCAAGATTACCTTTAGTAGCAAGTTAATGGGTTCAAGTCTTAATGGTGGGTTTGGCCGGTTTGGCGGAAAAGTCAGCTTTAACCCCGATGAAATAGAAAAAGCGAAAGCTAATCTGGTGATTGAGATTGCCAGTTTTAATGCGGGCGGTGATGAGTTGCAAGATGAGGCTAAAGGCAAAGATTGGTTTAATACAAAAAACTTTCCCACAGCCAATTTTATAAGTGACTCTGTACGTAGCACAGGCTCTGGAAAGTTGGAAATACATGGCACTCTAACTATTAAAGGGAAAACGCAGGATCTGACGATGGCAGCTAGCTATAACCCTCAAGGCAAGCAAATGATATTTGACGCCAGCTTTCAATTGCTTAGATTGAGCTATGGTTTGGGCGCTGGAAACTGGGCTGATACTTCTGCTGTAGCAAATGAGGTGCCAGTAAAAGTTCATTTAGTTTTAAATCAGAAGTAAACCCACTTATTTTAGAAGTACTTTTTAATCAAGGAGAAATATACGATGTCAAAATTATTTATAGCCCTACTAGCAACCATTGGTTTGAGTGCTGCTGCAACTGCAGCTCCCGCAACCTATACGACAGATGCAAACCATACTTTTGCTCAGTTTGAGTACAGCCATTTAGGATTTTCAAATCAAACCAGTCGGTTTAATACTGTTAACGGTACAGTGACAATTGATCTGGCAGCAAAAAAAGGTAGCGCTGATATCACAATTGATACAAAGTCTGTGGATACTGGCTCAAGTATTTTTAATGGTCATATTCAGGGTGAAGATTTCTTGTCAACAGTACAGTACCCAACAGCCACATTTCAGTCAGACGATATGATCTTTAAGGGCGACAAGCCAGTTGCCTTAAAAGGTGTTTTGACACTAAAAGGTATCAGCAAGCCGGTAACTTTGAAAATTACCCATTTTGAATGTAAAAAACATCCAATGGCTGGGGTTGATTACTGTGGCGCCAATGCGGAAACTGTTGTGAAGAGAACGGAATTTAATATGGGCAAGTATGCTCCTAACGTAGGTGATAACGTAACAATCTCAATCGCGATTGAAGCTGCAAAAAAAGAGTAATCTACTGAAGTTTTTAGATTAAAAAAACGGCACTTACTTATTAAGTGCCGTTAACATATCTACTGGTATCTTATTTCACCCTAACTGGTAAACACCATGAAAAAAATTCTCATTGCAGGATTGTTTAGCATCGTCTCTTTAACTTCTTTAAGCTTTGCTGCGGATACTGCGACGATTAACCCTCACGGCAGCTCCCCACATGGCTCTAGTGATGCCGTGGCTGACATCGGCGATGTTAATGTCAGTAAGGCAACGGGGCAAAATGCCTATACGGTAGCTGAGATTGTTGATCAATCAGTCAGCCTAAAAGATAAGAAGGTAGTGGTACGGGGTAAAGTAGTTAAATTCAGCCCAGAGATTATGGGCAAAAACTGGATCCATTTGCGTGATGGTTCTGGCACTGTTGTAGGCAAGAACAATGATTTGGTCATTAGCAGCAAAGACCAGGTAAAAGTAGGCGCGGTAGTTACCATTCGGGGTATTGTGCACACCAGTAAAGATTTTGGACATGGCTACAGTTACGATGTCATTTTGGAGGATGCCACCGTTAGTAGTAAGTAGCCTTGTAAGATTTGCCCACTAAAAAATTGCGCTATATCAATATGTAGAGATTTATTTGGAGTACATTCCCTAGGATCAGTGGGAGCTATGGAATGTATCTCTTTTTTGAATCTACTTGGGTCAGTCGAAAGCGTGAGCTTGAAGATTTCCTGCGCTCTTCCTATTGCCTATCAAAGCCGATTCCTAGCCACTTGTGTGAAAATTCTTTTTGTTCGCGTAAGCCCATTGAGAATTTTAATATGGCCGAGTTGCTAAAATATTACTGGATCAAAAAATTCCATAAATCAGCGTTTATGTTTGTATTACCAATAGAGCTCAAATCAGATTCTGAGCTCATCCATCAGTTTGGCTGTGATTATTTGGGTAATGTATCTGGGGCCGTTAAAAAGAACGCCCTTCAGAGCTTGGTTCTTGCCTATCGAAGAATTGCTCAGGTGGAAAGCAGTCGAAAATTTTTCTCCGTCCCTACCTTTGTCATTGAAGAAAGGCTAAAGCAGGCCCCATTTTCTGAGTCTGAAATTAATCAATTGGTAGAGTTGCAAGATAAAAACTTGCACCTAGTAGATAAATTCATCCAAAAGAAAGTCGACAAGTTAAAGCAAGAACTAGACGATTTACCAATCATTCTTAAAAAAGGGATCGGCTAAAGTGAATACTTTTTAAATACCGTCACCAAACGCAGATTCCAAATTGGATGCTGAGTAAGCCACTTCTTTCTCCTTGCCTGCAGACATTTTTGAGAAGCACCCAGCGAGTGGGCAAAGATCATCATCAAAGCATTGATGGTAAGCAATACAGTTTTCTTGAGTGATATCAGTCCTTACAGCTTCATTAATGCGAGGGCATTTAAGTGTTTTCATCTCGATAATCCTCTTATACATATGGCTACGACCAGTATAGATATTGAATAATTCCATGCAAGTACCGTTTCGCAAAATTGGCAGTATTGTTTGATGTGGATCAAGCGTTACTGATCAGGTAAGATCAGACAATGAATTTTCATGGGCGTCCAGCCTACCCCATTGGCTTTTTTGCCACTATCACTATCGTCATCGTAGCCTTGTCTACAAGTATCTTGTTGTGGGACTTGCGTAAACGTGAATTAGCTCATACGCGAATGGAGGCGATTGGAATAACCAAAATCTTTGTGGAACAGACCGAACGCAGCTTTGAGAGTGCAGATCTAGTATTGAGGGGTGTTCAGGATCGACTGAATGCTTCATTTGGAGTTCAGTTCCCCTTAGATAGTCTGGAGGTTCATGTATTACTCGGTACGCGAGTATTGGGAATGCGTCAATTAGATGCCTTGTTTCTCATCGATGCCAATGGAAAAATGGTGAACTCTTCAGTCGACTTTCCGACCAAGAATGTTTCCGTTGTGAGTCAGGAATACTTTAAAGCTTTTTTAAATAAAAAAGATGGTGATCTGTTTATTGGCAAACCATTTAAAAGTCCGCAGAAAAATGAGTGGACGCTATATCTGGCAAGAAAAATTTATGATCGATATGGTGAATTTAAAGGGGTGATAGTGGGCTCAATTGATATTGCCCATTTTGAAGATATTTATCAAATCTTAAGACTTGATCACCCTCGACCAGTTTCTCTTTTTCGGGATGATGGAATATTAATTGCCAGCTTTCCTCACCGTGAAAACCTTATTGGCGATAGGGCGCCCGAGCTTAGTAAGGACGTAGAAATGCCCGACCCTGGGAAAATTCAATTCCTTAATCACAATAAAAGTAATGGTGATAAAGAGGAGATGATTTTAGAAGTTGTTCCAAAATTTCCATTATTTATTACAGTTACTAATGATGAAGAGGAGGCCCTAGCCTCTTGGCGCGAGACTGCTATACCGATTATTTTTAGTTCGTTGTTGGTCTCTATTTTTATCATTATCGCTGCTGGCTTACTGATTCGAGAGGCAATGAGACAGTTACGTTTAGCGGCTGAATTGGGGGCTGCGCACAATCGCTATCAGCATACTATTGACTCTCTAATGGATGCGATTATTGCAGTTGATGAAGAGCAAAATATTATTTTATTTAATCCCTCTGCCGAAAGAATGTTTGGTTATGAGGCTGAAAAGGTCATGGGTAAGCCGCTCTTAATGCTGCTACCGGAGCGCTTTAAAGACGCCCATCATTCACATGTTAGAAAATTTAAGAACTCGGATACAGGGTCTCGCGCTATGGGGCCACAGTTAGGAATTGCCGGTCTGCGCTCTGATGGTACTGAGTTCCCTATTGAGTCGACCATTTCTCAGGCAATCATTGATGGTAAAAAGCAGTTAACGGCCGTTCTGCGAGACGTTACAGCAAGACGGCGCGCTGAAATTGAGTTACGTGAAATGAATCGCCAGTTACGCGGTCTTTCTGAGGCCTTGGAAAATATTCGTGAACAAGAAAGAACGCGGATAGCTCGAGAGTTGCACGATGATTTGGGGCAGCAACTCACTGGACTAAAGCTTGAGTTGTCGTGGTTAAATTCCCGCGTCAAAGATGGTCATATTCCCCCCTTAGAGCATATTGCTGAAATGAAGCGGCAGTTAGATGAGGCGATTGCCTCTGTACGTAGGATCTCTACAGAGCTACGCCCTATTATTTTGGATGACTTAGGTTTTGCCGAAGCAGTTAAATGGCTTGCAAGTGAATTTACTAAGCGGACACATATTTTAGTCAATTTAGATTTAAAAGCAGAAGTGTGTGTGAGTCATAAAGACTTAGCTACTGCGCTTTTTAGAATTGTGCAAGAGTCATTGACCAACATTACTCGTCATGCAGGAGCAACTCAGGTTGAAGTTTCTTTGCATAAGGATGATAAATATCTAGTCCTTTTAATCTCAGATGATGGTCAGGGCTTACCCCCAGAAATACAGTCAGGTGGATTTGGTCTTGTTAGCATGCGTGAGAGGGCAAATTCCCTGGGCGCAAAATTTAGCATCAGCAACGGTAAATTTAAGGGCGTTACTATTCAGGTGCAATTAGATCTTGATTCCCCTATTTTTTCTGAGACCTCCACATGAAATATGAAGTATTAGTCGCAGATGATCACGCCATTATTCGCGATGGCCTGAGAAAGATATTGGCTGATACGGATGATTTAGAGGTTGTTGGTGAGGCTGCTAATGGGAATCAGGCGCTAGAGATGGTTCGGGAACGTGACTGGAATTTAGTTATCCTAGATCTATCAATGCCTGGCAGAAGTGGGGTTGAGTTGATTAAGTTAATCAAGGCTGAGCGCCCGAAACTACCCATTTTGATATTTAGCATGCACCCTGAAGAGCAATATGCTGTTCGTGCTATCCGTGCAGGTGCCTCAGGCTATTTGTCTAAAGAGGAGGATAGCGACCACTTTTTACCTGCAATTCGCCGTGTGGCAGCGGGGGGGATGTTTATCAGCCCTAAAGTTGCTGAACTATTGGCTGCAGACGCGTCGCCTGGCTCTGCTGGCAAACTACACGGCAACCTGTCGAATCGCGAGCATGAGGTGCTAATTCGGATCGTCAAGGGTATTAGCTTGACTGACATTGCAGAAGAGTTTTCCTTAAGCATAAAAACAATCAGTACCCATAAGACCCATATTCTATCGAAACTGGGCCTGTCAAATCAGGCAGACCTGATTCGCTATGCCATCGAACATCAGTTGCTTGATTTAGGTAAATAAGCAGATAAGTCCTATCTTCTATAGGAATACTCCTATAAATATTTACCTGAGTGCTCCTATATCTATTAGGGCACTCCAAAAATAAAATTCTCCTTAAGTTAACGGGCTTTGGATATTTCCAAGCCAAAATCAAAGGAGAATTACATGACACAAGCTAAACAACTCTTACGCGCAATAGTCATTAGTGCCGCAGCTTTGGCATTCACCTCATTAGCTCATGCAGCAGTAGATGCAGATGCAGCTAAAGCGCTTGCTAAACAAAATAATTGTTTCAAATGCCATGCCATTGATAAAGATAAGGATGGCCCTTCATATCACAGCGTTGCCGAAAAGTTCAAAGGCAAACCAAATGCTGAAGCAAAGCTGATCAATCACATCACTTCTGGTGAAAAAGCCAAGTTCCCCGATGGTCATGAAGAAGAGCACAAGATTGTAAAAACATCGCCACCAAAAGACCCAGAACAAATCAAGAATTTGGTTGACTGGATTTTGGCTCAGTAGGAATTTATTGGCTAAGTCAGTAAAAAATAATTAAAAAACTCGCAATTGTAAGTACGAGGAATGCACATGAAGATCTTTAAGAAACTCTTAGTAATCAGCGCGGTGATGGGTGCCATTGGTTTGGCGCCCTTAGCATTTGCGCAAAATAATCTGCCTGAATTAGGGCAATCAAAGGCAGATATTGCTAAGAGTGCATTTAAAGAAGATGCCAAATGTACAAAGTGTCACGATGAGAGTGAAAATGCCCCCATTCTATCTATTTATCAAACAAAGCATGGCGTTAAGGGTGATGCTCGAACACCACAATGCACATCCTGCCATGGTCAAAGTGAGAAACACCTAGCTGGCGCAAAAGATGCATCAGGTCGCCCCGCACCAGATTTTGTATTTAAAAAGGGTGTTTACGAAAAGAGCCCCAGTCAAGATAGGATGAACCGCTGCGAAACTTGCCATAGAGGCGAAAAACGCGCTAACTGGAACGGTTCACAGCACCAAGTTAACGATGTGGCTTGTAATGATTGTCACGTAGTGCATAACCCAGTAGATAAAGTAAGGGTTAAACAGACCCAAACCCAAGTTTGCTATACGTGTCATAAAGAGCAGCGCGCTGATAGTTTAAAAAATTCAACTCATCCAATTGCAGTTGGAAAAGTGGTCTGCTCAGATTGCCATAACCCACATGGCTCTACTGGACCAAAATTACTCAAGAAAAATACCTTAAACGAAACTTGCTTTCTATGTCATGCCGAAAAACGTGGTCCTTTACGTTTTGAGCATCAGCCCGTAGTGCAGGATTGTTCAAATTGCCATACTCCGCATGGCTCTAATATCTCCCCGCTATTGAAAGACCGTCCGCCAACATTGTGTGAGGACTGCCATGATGGCGCACACCAAAGTAAAAATCCTCCAGGGATTTTGCCAGGCGGCGTTCAAGCTGGCCTCTCATTAAGCAAATTAAGTTCTGGACAGGTTGGACGTGCTTGTATGAATTGTCACGTAATGGTTCATGGATCAAATAGCCCTGCTGGTGGCTTCTTCCAACGTTAATGAGTAAGTGGAGAATAAAGTGAAAAAGATGAAAAATAGTCGGATATTCAAGTTATCAGTAATGAGTATTGTCGCCTTTGGCATGATTCATCCTTTGCTGGTAAAGGCTGAAGAGGATGAGGCAACGGCCTTAATGAACCCTACGAGTTCGGTAACTGTAGAGGAGATTTATGTTTCTCAGGGGTCGCAGAAGTTTGGAGAATATAACGGCCTTAATAAGCAAGGTGGATACGTCAATGGTAATTTGAATATTCGCGGCGGGAATGCTTACAAGGACAATGCAAACGGCGGAACTCAGCGTTGGAATGTTACGGGTACTGATTTAGGTCTTAGCGATCGTTCCGCTAATATTGGCTTTAGTGATCAAGGTAGCTGGAGTGTTGGCATCGGATATGACGCGCTAACTCATAATTTAGCCCCTGGATACCAAACTCCTTATCAAGGCAATATGGGCGGCAATAGTTTTACATTGCCCAAAAGCATTGGCGGTCAGAATGTTCCTTTCACGATTCCATCTGCCTCAGTAACCCCTGGTGGAACACAAACCCTAACAGGCGCCGGGTTCAATAACTCCGATATTTCTACCACTCGTCAAAATACTTCCTTAAATACCAAGGTAGATATAGATCGAAATTCAAATATTACATTTGACTTTAACCATCTGGACCAGTCAGGTGCAAAGTTGATGGCATTTGCTTCTTCGCAATGGACCGCTCCGCTTGTTAACGTGACCTCAGTTGGTAAAACGACGCCAACAGCATCGGTATATGGTCAGGGAATTTCTATTCTTCCGAACCCTACAAATTATCAAACAGATACTGCTAATTTGGCATATAACTGGAAAGGTGAGAGCAGTCATTTCAGCGCCTCCTATTTCGGTTCTTTCTTTAGGGATGGGTATAACGGAGTTCAATTCCAAACCTTTGGAGTGACAGGGTCTTCTGGCACAAACACAACGGCAACTGGTATGAATACCATGAGTACGGCGCCTAGCAATACCTTGCAACAACTGAATTTATCTGGTGGATATGATCTAGCCACAAAAACGAAGTTAACTGGAAATTTTTCGTACGGCAGAAATACGCAGAATACTTCCACGGCTGTTGATCCATTCCAGTTGGGTACATTCAACCAAATCAATAGCGCATTTAATGGCCTAGTTAACACCTCGCATGCAGATGTTAAGGTGATTGACCAATCATTTCAGGATTTAACTCTTTCAGCGGGATACAAATTTGATGGGCGAGATAATTTAAGTCAGTCAAACATGCAAAGCTTCAATTCAATTGCTGGTGCTGCTGCATATTATCCAAACACGCCATTAAGCTATAAAAATTCTGTATTTGAGGCCTCCGGTGAGTATAAATTAACAAAAGATCAAAAGGCATCCCTAACTTATCAAAATAAATATTTGAGTCAGTACTGCAATCAATATGCAGTAGGATCTACTGGGGGAGTTATAGGGTCATCAATAGCTGGAACTCTCACCAATGGTTCTTTGGCCGGGAATAACTATCCAGTAGGTACAAATTGTGTAACTACACCATCTAGCATCTCAAATAATTTAACAGCCTTATATAAAAATAAAGTTAGCGAAGATGTAAATTTTCGTATGAGTTATGGGTTTGATGTAAGGTCCGCAAATAATAGTACAACCGCAATTGCAGCTTTTACTGATGCAAATCCTAATGGATCGCCGGCCTACGCCCCTGGTCAAAATGCCAATAATTATGTTGGGTATCAACCTTACTTTGAGGCGTCTCGTATTCAGCAAATTGTCAAAGGAGGCATGAATTGGCAGGCTAGCGAAAACTTATCCCTTGGATTGGGCGGTAAATATACCTATGACAATTACACTGCTTCAACATATGGCGTGCAGAACGCTAATATTTGGAGTGTCAATTTTGATGCTACATATCAATATGCTGAAAAGGGTTCTGTAATAGCTTATGCCACTCAACAAAATGGCATGCGTAATTTATTGAGTTTAAGCGGTACCAGTTCTACAACGGGAACATTTAACAATAACCTTAATGAAAATGATACAACTCTAGGTCTTGGTTTTAAACATGCTGGATTAATGCAAGATAAGCTCACGTTAATGGCTGATGCGACATATTCCTTGGGTCAGTCGACTTACTCTACTGCGTTAAATTACCCTACTACAGGCACTGCTGCATGCGGGCTATCAACCGTAGGCACTTGTGGAACTTTGCCAGCGATTGCTAACAGAATGGCGGCACTGAAACTTGGTGGCGCTTATCGGATTGATAAGCATTCAATGGTTGGATTACGTTATGCATACCAGCATCTCAATAGCAACGATTACTATTTCAACGGATACCAAGCTGGCTACACACCAACCTCCGTATTACCTACTAACCAGAGTACTGGCAGCTATAACGTGAATGTGATTTCTGCTTCTTATATGTATAGCTTTGATTAATGCTCTTTCGATGTCTCTGAATAAAAGAATGGATTGAATTATGGATACTAAACAACCTGGTGCATTAAAGCGGTTTTGGGCCTTCATTAAAAAGCCTAGCGCGAAGTATTCTATCCTCGCAATTTTTTCCGTTGCTTTTATTTCGGGAATCCTATTTTGGGGAGCTTTTAATACCGGTCTAGAAATGACCAATACTTTGGAGTTCTGTACTACCTGTCATGAAATGCGTGACAACGTATATCAAGAATATAAAGAGACTATTCACTATAGCAACCGTACTGGCGTACGCGCTATTTGCTCTGACTGCCATGTGCCAAAAGACTGGACTCACAAGATGATTCGTAAGTCCAAGGCTGCTTTTGAGGTCTGGGGCAAGATCACTGGCTCGATTGATACTCGTGAGAAGTTTGAGGCTAAGCGGATGGAGTTGGCTGGTCACGAATGGGCTCGCATGAAAGCGAATAACTCACGCGAATGCCGTAACTGCCACGATTTTGATGCGATGAGTCCTGAATTACAGAAGCAGACGCCTTATAAGAAGCATATGAAGGCAAAAGAAGCTGGTAAAACCTGTATTGATTGCCATAAAGGAATTGCGCATCAATTACCAAAAGAGTATGAAGAGCCAGATGAGGAATAAAGGCGATTAAGAGTTTGACAGCTTACTAAGGCTCTTGGACAATGGCTGGGATGGTTTAATCCCGGCCATTTCTTATCCATGACAGACCATTTATATATTCTCCTCTTTTGTCTTTAAATCAATCATCCCTACGTGCTGACGCAATAACTTGTGTTCGGGGTGAGCGTGCCCTTTTTACCGGCTTAGATTTAGAGGTAACTTCTGGTGAATGGCTGCATATCCGCGGTGAAAATGGCATTGGTAAAACCAGCTTATTACGCCTTTTATCTGGGTTATCTAAACCTGCTGCAGGATGTATTTTTTGGAATAATCAACCCATTGAACTTGATCCTGATGACTATCATCGCAATTTACTATTTTTAGGCCATCGTGATGCCCTAAAAGAAGACTTAACGGCGCTTGAAAATTTGGTGATCGCCAGTGCATTAGATGATTTAACAGTATCCGAGGAAGAAATTTTTTTGGCGCTGCATCGTTTTGGTTTGCGCGGACGCGAAGACCTTCCTGTTAATTGCTTGTCGGCTGGCCAAAAGCGCAGAGTACTGTTGGCGAGATTGCTGTTACGTAAAGCCAAACTTTGGATTTTGGATGAACCTTTTAATGCTCTAGACACTCAGGCGGTAGAGATGCTCTCTGGGTTAATCGCAGAGCATATTGCTGTTGGGGGCATGGCGATCATGACTAGCCACCAAGTTATCCCAATGCCTAATGGCAGGGTGATTCAATTATGAATGCTTTTTTAGCAGTTATTCGTCGTGATTTGCTCTTAGTGATGCGCCGTAAGAGTGAGGTGCTCACTATTGTGTTCTTTTTTATGATTGTGACTAGCCTCTTTCCGCTGGGTATTGGGGCTGATACAGCACTTTTACGCAAGATTGCCCCTGGGGTCATTTGGGTGGCTGCTTTACTGTCTACGATGCTCGGTTTACAGCGTCTATTTGCCACGGATTATGCTGATGGCACCCTGGAACAAATGGCACTTTCCCCAACCCCGCTGGCACTACTTGTGGGGGGTAAAATTACAGCACACTGGTTAGTTTGTGGCTTGCCTTTAGTTCTATTGGCACCAGTGATCGGGATTCAGTTTGATCTTGATGCAAATACATTAGGAACACTTATTTTGGCATTGCTAATAGGAACACCCATTTTGTCTTTGGTTGGCGCAATTGGCGCTGCGTTAACTTTGGGCGTTCGCGGTGGTGGTGTACTTTTAAGTCTCCTCGTATTACCTTTGTATATTCCCGTTCTTATTTTTGGTGCTGGCGCAGTCTATGCACAAAGTGTTGATTTGGATATTGGTGGACACTTTTCTCTTCTAGCTGCATTGCTGGTCTTAGCTTTATTTTTTGCGCCTTGGGCAACCACTGCTGCCGTTAGGATTGCAATCGAATGAGTGCGAATAAAATTTCCCCTGAAAATCGATTAATGACTTGGTTTAGATTTTCTAGCCCGGCTACTTTTTACCCTTTGGCTGGCAGGCTTATTCCATTCTTCTGGGCGCTGACAGCTATTTTTGGTGCTGCTGGCTTGTGGATCAGTTTTTTTATTGCACCTGTGGATGCAGTGCAGGGAGATGGGTATCGGATTATCTTTGTTCATGTACCTACCTCTTGGATGTCGATGTTCATCTACATCATGATGGCGATTTGGGCTGGCCTCGGATTAGTTTTCAATACGAGACTGTCTGCCATGATGGCGCAAGCCCTAGCGCCTACCGGCGCTTTAATGGCCTTTCTCTCTTTATGGACCGGCGCTTTTTGGGGCAAGCCGATGTGGGGTGCTTGGTGGGTATGGGATGCCCGCCTGACATCTGAACTCATTCTTTTATTCCTATATCTTGGTTTTATGGCGTTGCAAGCATCCATTGATGATCGGCGGCGCGCAGATAAAGCTGGTGCTATCTTGGCATTGGTTGGCGTCGTAAATGTGCCCATTATTTATTTTTCCGTGAAGTGGTGGAATACCTTGCATCAAGGTGCCTCTGTTTCAGTAAACAAATCACCCTCTATGGCTCACACGATGTTGTGGGGAATGTTATTGATGGCGCTCTGTTTTTGGATGTACTCCATTGCAATCGCGCTAATGCGAGCACGAGTGATTATTTTGGAACGCGAATCTCATGCTGACTGGGTCAGGACTTTGAAAGAGGTGGGCTAATCATGTGGAACTCCCCAGCGGATTTTTTTGCTATGGGCGGATATGCTTTGTATGTATGGAGCAGTTTTGGAATGTGCGCATTAGTTCTCCTGTGGGAGCCTCTTGCTATCGCTTCGCGTCGCCGAAAAATTATTCAAAGATTACAGCGCGAAATTCGCGCTGAAAAGTTCGATAAAGAAGGGATGAAGTGAAACCAAGACATAAGCGGGCCCTGATTATTATTGGTGCCCTAGCTACATTAGCGATTGCAGCGGTACTGATCCTTAATGCTCTAAATAGTAATATTGCACTTTATGTGACCCCTAGTGATGTTGCTGCTGGGAAAGCTCCTAAAGGACAAACCTTTCGTATCGGCGGGTTGGTAAAAGATGGCTCATTAAAACGTGATGAGTTAGTGGTGCACTTCATCATTAC
>CAIMZP010000023.1 GCA_903846025.1 uncultured beta proteobacterium
ATGTCCGACCGCGATGGCTTCATTTGGTCCGATGGGAAGCTTATTCCTTGGCGTGAAGCGAATATTCACGTGCTAACCCACAGCCTCCATTATGGAATGGGCGTTTTTGAAGGCATCCGTGCCTATAAAACTCCTTTGGGAACAGCAATTTTCCGACTTCCAGAGCATGTTAAGCGCCTATTTAATGGAACTAAGATTTTCCAGATGAACATGCCTTACAGCAAAGAAGAGATTACTAGCGGAATTATTGATGTGGTTAACAGTAATAAGCTGGAATCCTGCTATATCCGCCCCATTATCTTTATTGGCTCCCAAAAATTAGGCATCTCACCCAAGGGCAATAGTATTCACACGGCTATTGCCGCATGGGAATGGGGCGCTTATCTTGGTGAGGATGGCTTAAATAAGGGTATACGTGTCAAAACCTCTTCATTTACCCGCCACTTTGTAAATTCATCTTTGGTAAGAGCCAAAGCATCGGGCTATTACATTAACTCCATTTTGGCAAACCAAGAAGTTACCGCTAATGGATACGACGAAGCTTTATTGCTCGATACCGAAGGGTATGTATCTGAAGGTTCTGGCGAAAATATCTTTATGGTGAGCGAAGGGGTTGTATATACACCTGATTTAGCCTCATGCTTAGATGGCATTACCCGTAATTCGATTATCCAAATCGTTAAAGATCTCGGTCTAGAGTTACGTGAAAAGCGTATTACCCGTGATGAAATCTACTCTGCAGATGAAGCATTTTTTACAGGCACCGCAGCTGAAGTAACGCCTATTCGTGAGTTGGATGACCGCACTATTGGTGATGGCAAGCGTGGCCCCATTACTGAGAAAATCCAGAAAACCTATTTTGATGCGGTATACGGTAGAAGTGATAAATACAAATCATGGCTGACTTACGTAAAGTAAAAGGGATCGGAAAATGAGTGAAGCTCAAGTTGTGATGATTGACGGCAAAGATCTGCCCTTGCATTGCCCTACTAACCACACTCCAAGTTGGAACTCTCATCCTCGAGTGTTCTTGGATATTGAGGAAACGGGTGAAGTGAAATGTCCTTATTGTGGTACCGAATACCAGCTCATCCCTGGCACTAAGCCACACGGGCACTAAGCCCATTCAGCATCCCGCAAGGGATGCTGTGTCGGGATACATGACATGAACCGTATTCTGATTATCGCTCCCAACTGGATTGGCGATGCAGTCATGTCCCAACCTTTGTTGGCACACCTTAAAGCCAATCATCCGCTCGCTCAAATTGATGTTCTAGCCAGTAAATGGGTAGCCCCCATCTACAGATCCTGCATTGAGGTTAGTCATGTCATCGAAGCTAATTTTGAGCATAAGAAAATTCAATGGAAGCTTCGAAAAGAATTAGCTAAAAAGATTCATGCTCATCAATACGAAGTTTGTTATGTTCTTCCTAATAGTCTTAAATCGGCACTAATTCCATGGCTTGCTCATATTCCATATCGAGTCGGCTATCGCGGTGAAATGCGCTTTGGCTTAATTAACTTTTCACTAGGCAATCCAAACAAAGTAAATCGCCCACCCATGGCGGAACATTATCTTGCCTTGATTACTCTTTTAGAGAATGAGGGTCGATCTTCGGCATTGGACTTTGTAAATCCAGCGTTACATGTTTCCCTTGATGCTAAGGAATCGGTAATCTCTAAATTAAGCGGTCAGGGAATTGGGCAACAGGCTATTTACGTTTTATGTCCGGGGGCAGAATATGGCCCAAGCAAACGTTGGCCAACTGAGCATTTTGCAAAACTTGCACAAGCTTTAATTTCTATAAATCCAAATAATCACCTCATCCTACTGGGAAGCAAAGGGGATCGCGCCCTTGGTCAGGACATCACTATTCAAGCCGGTGAGCAGAAAAATATCCATAACTGGTGCGGAGATACCTCTCTAGACGAAGCTATTGCCGTAATTAGCATGAGTAAAGCAATGGTTAGCAATGACTCTGGCCTAATGCATATTGGTGCAGCGCTACACATTCCCCAAGTTGCTATTTTTGGCTCTAGTGACCCACATCACACACCCCCTTTATCCAGTAAGGCTAAAGTACTATGGCTCAATCTGCCTTGCAGTCCTTGCCATAAAAGAATTTGTCCTTTAGGACATCTACAATGTTTAAAAGGTATTCTTCCAGAAGATGTCTTAAATTCTATTCAATTGCTTCGCTAATTTCCCGCCATCAGAAAGTAAGCCATGCTAAAACTTGCCAGACTCTTTCATAACGCTGACGAAGTAGTCGATGCTTTGCGTGACTCATTAAAACATCGAGACGTGAAAGGCGCATTGGCAATTTGGTTAGATGATGACTCGATTACCTGTGTTCTACCAGAAGGGCAGCGCCTGAGTGGTCATGCAGAAATTCGCGCTGGACTAGAACGTTTGCTGGCTAAGCAGGCCCTTTATCTTGAACCCATCGCCTGCATCAGTCATTCAGTATTGGGCGCTTCAATTTATGACACTACTGAAGCAGTCCACCTTAGAGCAGATCAAGTTGAGGCAGAGTTTTTCTTAAACATTACTCTTGTCTTGCTTCAAGATAGCCAAGGTTGGCGCCTTGCGCATTTGCATGCTAGTCATTCAACCGACGATACTTATGATGCACCATCTACGCCACATGGACTGCACTAAGCATCATCAAAATCTATCAAGCCAATGGATAATAATGTACTCAGGTCACTTATTAAGTGGCCCAATGTTCCCCATTGCTTTGGTTGGCTTGCCCTAGATCGCCGCGGTCAGTGGCGGATGCGCGATGAGTATGCCCAAGAAAATAAATTACCCGGTAATCCCATTAAGCACGCCACCCTAAATGATTTTATTTCCCGAAACTATGCCTGCGATACATCAGGTAGGTACTTTTTCCAAAACGGTCCACAACGAGTTTTCATTACTTTAGATGTTACCCCTTGGGTTGCGCGCATTATCCCAGGCGAAACTGGTATGCAATTGCTCACGCAATGTGATACCCAGATTGACCCTCAGAATGTTCTGAGCGACGAGCTCGGTAATATTTATATTGCTGGTCGCGTCACGCAAAATCTCTATGAAGTAGATTATAGCGAATCCTTTATTAAAAAGGAATGCCTCAGTGTTGCGCTACTACACGATCATGACCTCGGTTTTTTCTCTGATTTAGCCAAGCTCCATAAAGAGGCTTGCAGCTTTAGAGGCTCGTGGAATTGGAATGGTCGAGAGTTACCAATTGACCCTGTTTATTCTCAAGAATTAAGCGAACGATTTCACTTCGTTAAAAATCCCCACGCTTAGCCCGGAGCCCTCTTACCTTGCTCCTTGAGTTCATCTTGATATTGCCTTTGCATCTCTCGCAAGCGTGCATCGATACTCGAACTCTGATAAAAATCAGCACTTCCCGATGCCCTAGCAATTTTTAATTGCTCAATGGCCGAGGGCCATGCCCCCTCTAGCGCATACTTTTCACCTAGGGCGTAATGTCGCATAGGTACATTTTTTGCCTGATCATAGGCGTTAGAAAGCAATCCCCACCAAACCACTTCATTCGGCTGAGATCTAGTGCGCGCTTTTAGCCAATTAATGGCGTCGTTCGTACGCCCCAGCTTTAGATAAGCGTTCATCATGGCAGCACCAGCAGCATAAGACTGCGGATTAGCCTGTAATGCTGCTTGAGAAATTCGTAAAGCTTCTTCGTTTTTACCTTTTGCGAGAGCCAGCTCTGAAGCGGTAATGTCCAATGAAAGACTTTGTCTCTGAATGGGTGATCCTAACCCACTGGCGTTATTAGCTAAATTGCGTGCTTGCTGCAAATATGATTCCGCCTGATCTAGTTGCCCCTGCTTTTGGGCAATAAGCGCTAGCCCATAGAAGCCCTCCATTTGCTTCCCAACCGCAACTTGCTTGCTAAGGCCATCGAAAGTATTTTTCAAATCATACATGCCACTAGATGTGCCTGACTGTTCCATACGTGCACGGGCTTTTACAAAATAAAACTCTACTGCTGTAGGGACATTTTTGGCGGGAATATTACGCGCCCGATCTTGCATATCTGCAATCCGATCGGTAGTTAAAGGATGGGTCCGAACATAAGATGGCACACCGCTATCCATAATGCCTGTTGCTTTTTGCAATCGTTGAAAAAATCCAGGGGCGCCATTCACATCGTAACCACTTGCAGCCAAGATCTGGAAACCAATTCGATCGGCTTCGCGTTCCGCATCCCTTGAGTAAGACAACTGATTATTGACAGCAACTGCTTGACCACCCTGCATCAATCCAGAGGCTGCACCTGGATTTCGAGAGGCCGCTAAAGCGCCCAATAAAATTCCAGCCAAAGCAATCATCGTATTGGTCGTTTGCTGATCCATCTGACGAGCCAAGTGTCGTTGCAGAACGTGGCCTGTTTCATGCCCCATCACTGAAGCTACCTCCGAATCTGTTTCGGCACTAGTTAAGAGGCCGGTATGAAAACCGATAAAGCCACCAGGTAATGCAAACGCGTTAATACTGCTATCTTTAACCGCGAATATTTCAAAGTTATATGCTCCACTACCCTGCTCGTTAGCGCCGCCCAATTGTAGTTTTTTGGCCGCCTGCAGTAAACGGCGCTCCATCTGGTTTAGAAAATCATAAATGAGTAAATCATTTGAGTAATCAGAGTCTGGACGAATCTGACGCATGATCATTTCACCATACTTTCTCTCATCCAAACGGCTTAGACTATCTCCACCTGGATCGCCCATATCGGGCAATACAAAGGTGGGTTGCCCCGTACCCTGAGGACGCGAAGGTAGATTAGAGGACCTAGCCTCTGGAGATTGCACGGCTCTTCCCAGGTTTTGCAGTGCAGCTGAATCTCCCTGAACGGAAACATCACCAGTAGCATTGGTTACTTGACCAGCAGCAAAAACTGACCCAGAGCCATACAAACTCATGGCTAGGATGAGTTTGTATGCCAAGAATCGATAAAATAAAGAGGGGTAATTTGTTATCTTTTGCACTTCCATCCCTGTATGGTAAAACTTATCTCATGAATACACTTACACATTTTGATGCTAGCGGCCAAGCTCACATGGTCAATGTTGGCGATAAGCCTAATACCCACCGAATTGCCATAGCTAGTGGCAAAATTACCATGCTTCCCGAAACCTTCAAAATAATCGAGGCTGGGGGTCACAAAAAGGGGGATGTATTAGGTATTGCCCGAATTGCAGGAATTCAAGCGTCAAAAAGAACTTCAGACCTCATTCCACTATGCCATCCACTCGCTCTAACCCATGTCAGTATAGAGTTCCGACTCCATATAGAAGATAGCAGCATTAGTTGCCAAGTTAGGACTGAAACAACTGGTCCTACCGGCGTAGAAATGGAAGCTCTCACCGCTGTTCAAGTGACACTTCTCACCATTTATGACATGTGCAAAGCAGTTGATCGAGGTATGGTGATGGGTGACGTCAAATTGCTTGAAAAAAGTGGTGGTAAGTCCGGCGAATGGAAAACTCAGGAATAAAAAACAATCAACGTAAATCTAGACTCTTTTCGGTTTTTTGTCCCAGTCTATTTTTAATTACCATAGCCCGTGACTCCTGAGGTTAAATGCCTCACTATTCAATCTATATCTGCCTTGTTCAAGAAGTCTAAATATAAGGAATATTAACTTTTGAGGTAAGGATTTTCTCAAGCTGATATAGCTAAAAATTACCGATACTTTTTCATTCCTCTATTTTTTTATTCTTTTTTTTGAGGTATGTGCCAACTAAAATTACAAATGCCACACCGGCACCCTCAAAAATCATGTGCGCATCTTCCATGGCGGCTTGTATAGACTCTTTTATAGCAGGATCTTCAACCAACATACCTCCAGCCAATAAACCCAGCAATCCTGCACCTAAAGTAATAATGACTGGGAAACGGTCCATGACTTTGAGCAACATGGTGCTACCAAAGATGATCAAGGGAATAGAAAGGCCAAGACCTACAATTAAAAGAATAAGTCGAGTCTCTTCAGGCCCTTTCTGCGCCGCTGCAGCTACTGCAATCACATTATCCAAGCTCATCACTAAATCAGCCACTAAGATAGTGCGAATCGCCCCCATGATATTTGAGTGACCATCCATCTCAGTCTCATCGCCACTATCAGCCAATAACTGCACGCCGATATATACAAGAAGAATGGCCCCAACTATTTTTAGGTAAGGAAGGCTTAAAAGTTGAACCGCGGTAAGCGTCAATATCACCCGCAAAACAATCGCTGCAGCACTACCCCAAAAAATAGCTTTCTTTTGTTGGGATGGTTGCAAGTTTCGTGAAGCCATAGCAATCACGACTGCATTATCTCCAGATAACAAAATATTGGCCACGATGATGGATAGCAAGGCCGCCCAGAAAGGTGCGCCTGAAAAAACTGATAAGTCCATATTGTCTCCCTACATATTTTTTTATTTTGACTGCCCAGTACTACAGGGTGCATGCTGGTTTACAGCATGCACCCTGTTTATTACAACATGGCTTTTAGTAAAGCAGCCATTTCAGAAGGATTTCTAGTAATTTTGAAGCCACACTCTTCCATGATGGCAAGCTTGGCATCTGCTGTATCGGCACCACCAGAAATCAATGCACCAGCGTGGCCCATACGTTTTCCGGGAGGCGCTGTTACGCCTGCAATAAAGCCAACGATGGGCTTTTTCATGTTTTCTTTACACCAGAGCGCTGCTTCAGCCTCATCTGGACCACCGATTTCACCAATCATGATGACTGCATCAGTTTCTGGATCCTCGTTAAACATTCTCATAATGTCAATATGCTTTAAGCCATTGATTGGATCGCCACCAATACCAACTGCAGTAGATTGACCTAGGCCGATAGAAGTCAATTGGCCAACAGCTTCATAAGTCAAAGTGCCGGAACGACTGACAACACCAATACGACCTTTTTTATGTATATGGCCTGGCATGATGCCAATTTTGATTTCATCTGGAGTAATAATGCCTGGGCAGTTAGGGCCGAGCAACAATGTCTTCTTGCCGCCAGCAGCTTCTTTTGCTTTCATCTTATTACGCAATTCCAACATATCGCGAACTGGAATACCTTCCGTAATACAAATCACAAAATCAAGATCAGCTTCAACTGCTTCCCAGATTGCAGCAGCCGCTCCAGGTGGCGGGACATATATAACAGAAGTTGTTGCGCCAGTTTGTGCAGCAGCCTCTTTTACGGTTCCATAAATTGGAATATTAAAAATCGACTCGCCTGCTTTTTTAGGATTTACACCAGCAACAAAGCAATTTTTGCCATTAGCGTACTCTTGACATTTTTCAGTATGAAACTGACCCGTCTTACCAGTAATACCTTGTGTAATAACTTTGGTGTTTTTATTAATCAAAATAGACATGTTCAAATTCCTTGATTATTTGTTTTTGGCAACAGCAGCCACTACCTTGGTAGCAGCTTCAGCCATTGAATCGGCGCTAATAATTGGCAAACCAGAGTCTGTAAGAATTTTCTTACCTAACTCTTCATTTGTACCCTTCATGCGCACAACCAAAGGCACGGTTAAATTCACCGCCTTACAAGCAGTAACTACACCGTCTGCAATCACATCACAACGCATAATGCCGCCAAAAATATTTACAAGAATAGCCTCTACGCTTTTGTTCTTGAGCATAATCTTGAATGCTTCAGTTACTTTCTCTGCTGTGGCGCCACCGCCCACGTCCAAGAAATTTGCTGGCTCACCGCCAAATAACTTGATAGTATCCATTGTTGCCATTGCCAAGCCAGCACCATTAACTAGGCAACCAATGTTTCCGTCCAAAGAAATATAAGCAAGGTCGAACTTAGAGGCCTCAATCTCAGCCGGGTCTTCTTCATCAATATCTCGGTAAGCGACTATTTCTGGATGACGATATAGAGCATTTGGATCGAAATTAAATTTAGCATCAAGCGCCTTAATCTTCCCGTTGCCTTCAAGTATCAATGGATTGATCTCGACTAATGAAGCATCAGTATCCCAA
Organism: uncultured beta proteobacterium; assembly: GCA_903846025.1. Classification (GTDB taxonomy): domain Bacteria; phylum Pseudomonadota; class Gammaproteobacteria; order Burkholderiales; family Burkholderiaceae; genus Polynucleobacter. The sequence goes on from CAIMZP010000023.1 coordinate 8,020, forward strand.
TATGTCTTATACAAATTCTTAAATACATCGCTCGCCATTGGAATTGAGGCTTCTGGTACGCCTATACCTTTAGCAATGATCTCGCAGTCAGCACCTGTTAATCCAATTATTGGATCCACAAATACTTTAATAATTTTTTCTGGATGGGATTCAGCAACTTCTTCGATATCCATACCACCTTCGCTAGAAGCCATAATGACATTCTTTTGCGTGCCACGGTCTGTGACGATACTGAAGTAGTATTCTTTTTTAATATCAGCGCCATCTTCAATCAAAAGACGATTTACCTTTTGACCTGCCGGACCGGTTTGATGAGTTTTAAGTTGCATACCCAAGATTTCCGATGCATATTTCTTTACTTCGTCCATGCTTCTTGCCAGCTTCACGCCACCGCCCTTACCGCGACCACCCGCATGAATTTGTGCTTTCACAACCCATACTGGGCCACCTAATTGTTCGGCAGCTTTAATTGCCTCATCAACACTAAAAGCAGGAATGCCATTTGGTACAGGCACATTAAATTGGCGCAGAAGTTCTTTGCCTTGGTACTCGTGAATTTTCATAATTACTCCCGAAACGGTGTCTTTTTAGCAAGCGATGAGGATTAATAAAACCAGTGTCACCTTTGTCTCACACCCCTCTATAAAACCATTAAATAGAGTAAATATGAAGGCTAGACTTAGTTTGTAAGTCTATCATGCTGCAACGCGGCAATTACCATACCTAACCCCGTAATTGCCCTAGTTTGGACGACCAAATATAACCTTAGTTACGATGTCCGAACTAAAACCCTTAGATGCTAAAAATCGATATTGGCGTGCCCGTTCTTTTTGCTCAACAGCAAGCATCCCAAATTTTCTCGACCAAAGTCCATGAGCCCTCTGATATTCAGTCTCTTTTAAGCTTTTAAGAAGATCCTCTGTCTTGGAAGAATCAACCCCAGCCTGTTTTAATTCATCCTGTATTTTCCGAGTTCCAAAGCGCTCACTTTTACGACGCACTAAAGCCTCAGCAAAACGCTGGTCCGAAAGCCAACCACGCGCCTCAAAATCATCTAAAACAGCTTCAATTTGCTCCGCCACTGTTACCGATGGGGCTGGTTCACTAGACTCTTCTTGCGTTTGAAGTTTGAGAGTGCGTGCCAAGGACTCTTCTAACTTTGCTTTCAAAGTCTTACGGCTATATTCACGCAAGGATAAAAGTCGCAAAGCCCGAGCTTTAAGACTCGGGCCTTGTTGAACTTTGCTACCAAGCTGTGGCATCGAACGACTAAACTTCCTCTTCTTCGCTCAGCACATCACTGACTACAGCAGAGCCTGCTTTCACACCTAATTTTGCACGGATTTTTGCCTCGATATCTTTAGCTATTGCTGGGTTCTCTTTTAAGAACTCACGAACATTATCTTTACCTTGACCAATGCGATCGCCGTTATAGCTGTACCAAGAGCCTGATTTCTCAACCAGATCCGCCTCTACACCCATATCAATGATTTCGCCTTCTCTTGAAATGCCGGCCCCATACATGATGTCAAAAATAGCCTCACGAAATGGTGGGGACACTTTATTTTTTACAACCTTCACGCGGGTCTCATTGCCGACAATTTCATCACCTTTTTTGATGCTACCAATACGGCGTATGTCCAAGCGCATAGAAGCATAAAACTTTAATGCGTTTCCGCCGGTAGTAGTTTCTGGGGATCCGAACATGACACCAATTTTCATGCGAATCTGATTAATAAAGATTACCGTAGTGTTTGTACGCTTAATTGCGCCAGTCAGCTTACGCAAGGCTTGGCTCATCAAACGAGCCTGCAGTCCTGGCAATGAATCGCCCATATCGCCTTCGATTTCAGCCCTTGGAACCAATGCCGCTACCGAATCAATAACTATCAAATCAATAGAGCCGGAACGCACTAAGGCATCGGCAATTTCTAACGCCTGCTCGCCAGTATCTGGTTGTGAGATCAGAAGATTATTTACATCAACACCCAAACGGGATGCATATTGAACATCTAATGCATGCTCGGCATCAATAAATGCACAGGTACCGCCTAACTTTTGCATTTCAGCAATTGCGTGCAAAGTCAGGGTTGTCTTGCCAGATGATTCTGGACCGTAAATCTCAATTACACGTCCACGTGCTATACCGCCCACTCCTAAAGCAATATCCAAGCCCAAAGAGCCACTAGAGACCACCTGAATATCTTGGTTAATTTCTGCATCGCCCAATCTCATGATTGAGCCCTTGCCAAATTGTTTCTCAATTTGTGCCAAGGCTGCCGTTAATGCCTTTTGTTTATCTCCGCTCATTCCCACAAACTCTGATGAGGCTGATTTTTTCTTATCATCCAAGGCCATGTTTATTTCCTTTTCGTTATGTATTGGGCTATTTCCCGAAGTTTTTTTCTGCTTTTTTGCAATCATGGAGTTACTGTATATAAAACCAGTACTATTTGCAAGCAGCTTATTAAACAAATTACATTTTTTTTAATAAGCTATGGTTAGTGGGTGCCTCAACCCAATAAAAGAAAAGAGGGATCGCAATCGCCCAAACAATTGCTATGGCTATTAACCCACCCAATTGACCGTTAGGACCCCACGCCCCAGCACCCATATGAATACCGGCTTCATATGACATTGGGCCGAAAATTGCACCTAAAACTGCACCTAAAATGGGTTTCCCTTTTAACCAAGATAAAGATCCATTCACAGTACTAGCAACTAAAGCCCATAAGGCCCACATCCAAATAGGCGATAAGTAAGCGCTTGGCCAAGCATCCTGAAAGTATAAAAATCCTAGATTGGCAACAAGTGTGTCAGCACTTACTCCTAACACGACCGCTTTTATTAATAGCTTTAACTCTATTACCGGCAAAGGAGAGCGCCAAATATGGAAAATTACATAGAAAAAGGAGCCGATCACAGGCCAAAAGACTTCTTGATTGGCAGCCCCGATCACACAAGCAAACCAGCCAACTTGTAAAAGTACAAAATTCCAGAATTTAGCCATCATAGAAACCCAAGCTAGACTGCTTATGGAAAAGGCCAGTGCCGATTGGCAATGGCCTTTTGATTTGGTGGCGAATCAGGGATTTGAACCCCGGACCTGCGGATTATGATTCCGTCGCTCTAACCAGCTGAGCTAATTCGCCGAACTAACTATTGTAAATGATCAGAGGTCGCCTGTCTCAATTGAAAAAGGGTGAGCAACTCAATGAATAGGGTAGATTTCACTTTATTTGAAAGGTGCTGACCGTCTCATCACGGTTAAAGCGTACAAAAACCTCAATTTTCTTGGCTAAAAATAGCTTCTTAAGAACCTCGTCCTTATTTTCAAATGTAATAGCCGTTTGTTCTGGGTAACGTGAAAAGGGATCGCTCATGGCTTCGACAACTAGCCCATCAATTTTTATTTGCCGGATTGAGCGGTTATAAAGTCGGTCATGTTGAACAAAAATAAGTCGTTTTACATACTTATCCAGAACTAATTTCTGGCCTTGTTCATTAGTTTTAGAGTAATAGACCAGCTCATCTTTTCCATTCGTTGTGGCATCGCGCTCTTCATCCCACTTAGCAAAAGCCACCTGATTTACCGAGATACAGAGAAGTATTGCCAGCACTGCTTTATAAAGATACATCGTTGTCTTTCTTCATTTTATGGTTTCATCTTATCAGCCATCCATTCCTATGCGCCTACTATCCATCTCCTCCGGCAAAGTTTCACCCTTATATGGGTCTCATCATCCTAACTACTCAAGGGTGGCATCGGCTATTGATAAGAAATCAATCAGCAATCTTCATATGCCAAACCCCGTTGACATTACTAAACTAGGGGTTAGGGGCGATGAGCAAGCAGACTTAAGTGTTCACGGTGGAGTTGAAAAGGCTATTTATGTTTATCCAAGTGAGCACTACGCTTTTTGGAATGCATTATTAACTCGAGAAACCAAGCAACCAGTAGATTTGCAGTTGGGAGCCTTTGGAGAAAACTTCACCATTGAAGGGCTGCTAGAGTCCGAGGTTTTTGTTGGTGATAGACTCATTTTCGGAAGTGTCGAGTGCTCTGTTGTGAAACTTCGCGAGCCCTGCTTTAAGTTTAACGCCAAGATGGACTACAAAGGTGCAGCTAAAGCCATGCTTCAATCTGGTTTTAGTGGATGGTACTTACGAGTTGATCAGGTCGGCAGCGTAATAGCGGGGGAATCCATTCAGCTCATTCCTGGCAACAGGGAAATATCTATTGCCGATCAGAATCGCTCCCTTATAAAGCGTCGCAATCAAATAGATTTATGGGAATAAAAAAACCCGACCACTTGGTGATCGGGTTTCTCATTTAATACAGACTAGGACTGCTTAGTCTCTTGCATAAATATCAACATCTTTTGTTTCTTTAACAAAAAGCACGCCGATTACCAACGTCATTGCAGCAATGATGATTGGATACCAGAGGCCATAATAAATATTACCGTTCTGCGCCACCAAAGCGAACGAGATCGTTGGCAATAAGCCACCAAACCAACCGTTACCTATGTGATATGGCAAGGACATGGATGTATACCGAATGCGGGTTGGGAACATCTCAACTAACATAGCTGCGATTGGGCCGTAAACCATGGTTACCAATAGAACTAAATAAAGCAATAAGAGGAACACCGCAAAGTAGTTAATAGCAGCTGGGTCCGCCTTCACTGGGTAACCCGCCGCAGTTAAGTCATCACGAATGGCTTTCTTAAACTCTGCATCTTTTACCTTCGCATCTGCTGGAGCTAGGCCTTTTGCAGAGTACCCGGTAATTTCAGTATCACCAATTTTCACTACAGCAACTGAACCTGCAGGGCCAGCAATCGTGCTGTAGCTTGCAGAATTAGAAGCCATCACCTGCTTTGCAATATCACATGAGCTGGTGAACTTCGATGTACCTGTTGGATTGAACTGGAACGTACACTCAGACAAATCAGCAGTAATCGTAGCTGGTGAATTTTCCATTGCTTTTTCTAACGCTGGGTTAGCAAAGTGGGTCAAAGCATTAAATACGGAAACTGGTGTATTCGGAATATAGGTAATGACCGCCAATAACAAGCCAGCCATGATGATGACCTTACGACCAATCCTATCTGACAAGCTACCGAAGACAACAAAAAATGGCGTACCGACTACCAATGAAGCGGCAATCAATAAGTTTGCAGTCTTGGCATCTACCTTCAGCACTTGAGTGAGGTAGAACAATGCATAAAACTGCCCTGTATACCAAACTACTGCTTGACCTGCTACCAAACCAAACAATGCCAAGATCACAATCTTTAAGTTCTTCCATTGACCAAATGATTCTGTCAATGGAGCTTTAGAGAGCTTGCCTTCTTCCTTCATCTTCTTAAACGCAGGCGATTCGTTCATTGATAAACGAATCCACACAGAAACAGCCAAGAGTGCGATAGAAACGATGAATGGAATACGCCAGCCCCAAACCTCAAAGTCTGCGCCAGTAAATTCACGGGTGAATAAAATTACAAGCAAGGACAGAAATAGACCGAGTGTGGCCGTTGTCTGAATCCAAGCTGTATATGCACCACGCCGGCCATGAGGAGCATGCTCGGCAACATAAGTTGCAGCACCGCCGTACTCACCACCCAATGCTAAACCTTGAAGCATACGCAATGCGATCAAGATGACTGGGGCAGCAACACCGATAGTGGCGTAGTTAGGCAAAATACCTACAACGAATGTGGAGCCGCCCATTATCAAAATCGTCACCAAGAAGGTGTACTTACGACCGATCAGATCACCTAAACGACCAAACACCAACGCACCAAATGGACGTACGATAAAACCGGCAGCAAATGCTAATAAAGCAAAAATGAAGGCAGAACCAGCATCCAAGCCTGAAAAGAATTGCTTGGCAATAACAGCAGCCAATGAACCGTAAAGATAAAAGTCATACCACTCAAAAACCGTACCTAAAGAGGATGCAAAAATAACTTTGCGTTCTTCAGCGGTCATTGGGGCTGCTTTGGTTGATGTTGACATCAGTAGCTCCTTAATTATTATTTTGAAAATAAACAACTAGGCAATTATGCGATGAAAAAAACCAAAGAAATCTACTAGTTAGGGTAATTACTCATCAAATAGAATCAGGGGTTTTCCCGATGGACTCTCGAATTCGCGCTAGAAAATTTAGCGCCTTTTAGTAATAAATACTTTAGGTACTCTTAAATCCCATCGAATAGCCGCTACGCGCAATCCAAATATCGCTAGCATGCATATTACAGAACCCTCTAAAGTGTATTCGGGCAAGAAATTCAAAATTAAAACATAGATGCAGCACCCCAGCGTTACTGGAATGGCATATAACTCATGCGACATCAGCAAGGTTTTTCTACCGGCTAAAATATCACGTAGCAGACCCCCACCAATAGCTGTTACTACTCCCAAAATAACTGGACCAACGGGTAATCCAAACCCTGCACTCCAGGCTTTATCAGCACCTTGAATACCAAAGAGTGCAGCCCCCAAACCATCGATATAGAGCATCCAACGATAGATTTGCGGTTGAGTAAAAAAAGATTCCGCAACAAATGTAAGAACGCATGCCCCTAAAGCAAGCCATACAAATATTTGTGAGGACGACCAAAAGGCAGGTACACCTAAAATAATATCTCGTATGGTACCGCCGCCAATAGCGGTAATGACGCCCAGCACAAGAACACCAAAAAGATCGACGCCCCGATCCGCAATGGCGAGTACACCTGTGATCGCAAAGGCAATGGTAGCAATTGCGCCGATCCATAAATGAATTTGATCCATAGCCATCAGTCTAAATCAATGAGCACCACCCTTGATAAAGTCCTCAATATACTGAGAACAATCTTTGCAAAGGGTCTCATATGAAAATGGTGCTTTATAGCTTCTGGAGAAGCTCTGCCGCCTTCCGTGTTCGAATCGCCTTAAATCTAAAGGGCTTGGACTATGAGGTGATACCCGTCCATCTTAGTAAAAATGGTGGCGAACAAGTGCAATCCTCCTATGCACAGAAGAATCCCACTTGTTTAGTGCCTCTCTTACTTGATGGGAATGTGCCTGTCCATCAGTCACTTGCCATCATCGAATATCTCGAGGAAACCAATCCCACTACCCCTTTATTGCCCATGACCGCCATTGACCGTGCGTGGGTGCGCTCACTAGCAATGGATATCGCCATGGATACCCACCCCCTCAGTAATTTACGAGTGTTACGTTACCTAGTAAGAATCTTAGGAGTCAGCGTTGCCGATAAAGATGTTTGGTATCAGCACTGGATCGCTCTTGGCCTCGAAAACCTTGAAAAACAATTGAGTATCGACCCCAGAGTAGGCAGATTTGGTCTTGGTGATCAACCTGGATTAATTGATATTTGTTTGGTGCCGCAAATCTTCAACGCACTCAGCGCCAAAATAGATGTCAGCACTTATCCTACATTGATGAAAATCTTTCATGAGTGCATGAAGCTACCAGCCTTTATCAATGCTTCCTGGGAAAATCAGGTTGATGCCGAGGGGTCAAATCCCCTTATTCCACCACAGGAATAAAGAGAGCGTTAACAAAGATCCAGCCGTAGTTAAGAGGACTACTCGAGAAATCGTCCTACCATCTGCGTTGTAATACTGCGCCAGCATGAATGGCCCCGTCCCCGTTGGCAAAGCGCTTAAGATCACCGCTGCATTTACCCATAGTGTAGGGAGGTGCAAAACTGAATCTGCAATCAACCAGGCAAGCAATGGCTGAATAATCAATTTTGCAAAACTAATGCCCCATGATTGCTTAGAAGCAAGCTTATCTTTTTGCATTAAAAATAAACCAATAGAAACCAAAGCACAGGGTGTAGCTGCTGCAGCCAAAAACGAAATGACTTGTGCAATAGGATCGTACAAGTTTAAGTCAGATGACGACCACAATAATCCAGCAACTGGGGCAATGAGCAATGGGTTTGATCCAAGCGACTTGATTGCACTCTAAAAAATTTCATGGGATTTTTTATGGGATAGGATGCTTATCTCAATAAGTACCGTTGCTAGCGCAAACATCACAAAAACGATGAAGGTAGCGATAATTGCCGGCAATAAGCCGTCTTGACCAAGGGCAAGAACACACAAAGGTATCCCCATGTATCCAGTGTTCGAATAGGATGCGCTTAAACCCGCAAAGCTTGCTGCCGCTAAATCCCGCTTGACATACCAACTTACCATCAATACAAGTAGAAAAACTATTAAACAACTCAGAAAAAAGGTGGCGATAAATTCTGGTTGCCACAATTTCTGCCAGCTACTATTTGAGGCAAAGCTAAACAATTGCGCAGGTAAAGCAAGCCATACGACAAAGCGATTAAGCTCAATAGATGCGTTTTGACCGAGCTTGCCCGTTTTGGCGCAAATATAGCCAATGAGAATGAGGGCAAATACTGGAAGAACAACATTAAATACGTAGAGCAATTGTGGGGCGCTTCTAATTAAGCTATCTGCTTTAGCGTCTGTTGATAACGCTGAGCATTTTGTACATAGCGACTAGCTATATCTGCAATACCTGCAATTTGTTCTTGTGTGAGCATCTTCACTACTTTTGCCGGTGATCCCAGAATCATTGAGCCATCTGGAAATTCTTTACCTTCGGTTACCAATGCGCCAGCACCTACTAAACAGTGCTTCCCAATCTTTGCACCGTTTAGAATCACAGCGCCAATGCCGATTAAGCTACCATCACCAATTTGGCAACCATGCAACATCACTTGATGACCAACCGTAACTCGCCTGCCAATCATAAGAGGATGGCCAAGATCCGTGTGCAAAATGGAAGCATCCTGCACATTACTCTCCTCTCCAATTTGAATCAGATCATTATCTCCACGGATAATGACTTTAGGCCAGACACTGGCTTTAGCATGTAGCTCCACTCTGCCGATTACTTCAGCGCTCTGGGCAACCCAAGCTCCATCAGAAATCTGTGGAGCAATTCCATCTAGTTCAAATATAGCCATAAGTCATTATAAGTATGACTAGATATTGAATTACTTACCAATTCGGCTCGCGATCCGGCGTAGATGAAATGCGGTGCACACTCAAATCCGCACCCTCATACTCCTCCTCATGTGACATCCGAATGCCCAATACCAGCTTCAATAGTCCATAAACTACAAAGCCGCCAATCAAAGCAATGCCTATGCCAAGTGCGCTGCCAATTAACTGGCCGCCAAATGCAATTCCACCAATACCGCCCAGGGCTTTGCTACCAAAGATACCTGCTGCTAACCCACCCCAAAGCCCACACACTCCATGCAATGGCCATACACCCAAAACATCATCAATCTTCCAGCGGTTTTGCACCAAGGTAAACATATAAACAAAAAGGGCGCCAGCGATAAGCCCAACCACTAATGCCCCCATTGGATGCATTAGATCTGAGCCTGCACAAACCGCAACCAAACCAGCGAGAGGACCGTTATAAGTAAAGCCAGGGTCGTTACGTCCAACTACCCATGCAGCTAAAATACCTCCAACCATAGCCATCAATGAATTTATTGCGACTAAGCCACTAATTTTGTCGATACTTTGTGCGCTCATCACATTAAAACCAAACCAACCTACCGCCAAAATCCAAGCACCTAAAGCTAAAAATGGAATGCTTGATGGCGGATGCGCAGAAATATTGCCTTCCTTCGTATATCGTCCACGGCGTGCGCCCAAAAGTAAAATGGCGGGCAATGCAATCCAGCCACCTACAGCATGAACTACGATCGAGCCAGCAAAATCATGGAACTCTTCGCCCGTTAGCCCTTTAATCCAGGCCTGAATACCGTAATGTTGATTCCAGGCAATCCCTTCAAAAAAGGGATAAACAAAACCCACGAGGATAAAAGTGGCAACTAGCTGAGGGTTGAACTTGGCACGCTCAGCAATACCGCCGGAAACAATAGCGGGGATAGCGGCTGCAAAGGTAAGAAGGAAAAAGAATTTTACCAATTCATAACCATTTTTTTCTGCCAGTAATTCCGCTCCAGAGAAGAAATCTACCCCATAAGCAATGCTGTAACCAATAAAGAAATAAGCAATGGTTGAAACTGCAAAATCAACCAAAATTTTGACCAAGGCATTGACTTGGTTCTTTTTGCGAACAGTACCCAGCTCTAAAAATGCAAAGCCTGCATGCATGGCTAGCACCATAATGGCTCCAAGCAAAATGAATAAAGCATCGCTACCTGACTTCAAATTACTCATGGCAATTTTCCCCTTGTATTTTGTGCATCATTATGGGGAATATATAAACTCATATTGGGGCAAGATGCACTAAATTAGTGCAATTAATCATTTCAGACATGGTATATGATTAAATTACACACACCAAAGGGAGAACTTATGAAAAAAATCCTCATTGCTTTAGTTGCAGTCGGCGCATTTTGTGGCATTGCTCAGGCGCAAGAAAAGGTTCAAGTGCTTAGCACTCAAGAACTTACAAATGTTTGCAAGCTTCCAGCAAGCCCAGAGTCTCGTAGTTTTTGTATTGGCTATTCAACGGCTATTTATGACACTTACTTGGCAACACGTCATCCACAACGCGCTAAGCCGTTCATCTGCGTTAAACAACCTGCTCCATCACGCGATGAAGTGATTGGTGATTTTGTAAAGTTTGCGCAAGAGAATGCATCACTTGCTGATAAGCCCGCCTCCGGTGTCTTCCTCGGCTTTATGGCTGCGCGCTTTCCTTGTGCTAAGAAATAAATCAAACAACTTAGCCAATTCAACATATATAAGGATCAGTTGATATGAAAAAAATTATCGCCATTACAGTAGCAACTTTAGCGATTGCTGGTTGCTCCAATATGAGCAATACAGAACAACGCACCTTATCTGGTGCCGGCATTGGTGCAGCTGCTGGTGCCGTTGGTACGGCCCTGTTGCACGGAAATCCGATCTGGGGTGCAGTTGGTGGTGCAGCAGTTGGTGCAGCATCTGGTTATGTTTATGACGCCTACAAGAAAAATGAAGGGTCCAACTACAACGCAGGATATAAGGCTGGTAAAAGTAATCAGCCAAATACAGCGCCTAACTAATCACCCCAATTCCGCGCTACATGCCTTAACAATGGCATGACAAAAAACCCAGCCTGTATTAATTTACTAGCTGGGTTTTTATTTGGATCTCTCCAGATAATGCCAAATGCATAGGGCACTTATTTGCAATTTCAAGTAAGCGCTGTTTTTGTGCATCATCAACTTTTCCAAGCAACTCAATATGGCGCGAGAACTGCTCAATATTATTTTCTCGCATAATATCCACAGTCACAATCGCATCCTCCAGATTCCAACCCTTATGTTCTGCATACATCTTTAAGGTCATACTGGTGCAACTGGCCAGAGCTACCGCAAGATATTCATGTGGCGAAGGGCCCGTATCGGCGCCTCCACGACTTGATTCTGTATCGGCCAGCAGAGATAATCCTCCTACTAGTATTTTCTGCTGGAAAGGACCTACACCAAACCGGGACTGAACTTTTCTCACGTTTACCTTAATAAAAGAATTAATCTAAAAGTAACTTATTGATGCGCTTCACAAAACTAGCCGGGTCGTTTAACTGACCACCTTCTGCCAAGACCGCCTGATCAAATAGAACGTTAGTCCATTCATCAAACTGCTTGTCATCGGATTTAAGCTTTAGAACCAAAGGGTGCTCAGGATTAATTTCCAAAATAGGCTTGGTGTCTGGCGCTTGTTGGCCAGCGGCTTTTAACATGCGCATTAAATTCCCAGATAGTTCATTTTCATCTGCCACCAAACAGGCTGGGGAATCAGTTAAGCGGAAAGTGACTCGAACATCTTTCACTCGGTCTGATAACGTGTTTTTCATGCGATCTAATAGATCTTTAAAATTCTTTTCCGTATCTTCGTGCTCTTGCTTTTCTTTCTCATCACTCAAACTACCTAGATCTAAATCACCCTTGGCAACAGAAGTCATTTGCTTGCCATCAAATTCAGTGAAGAAAGATAACATCCATTCATCCACACGATCAGAAAGTAGCAACACTTCAACACCTTTTTTACGGAAAATTTCCAGGTGGGGACTATTTTTTGCGGCATTAAAAGCGTCCCCAGTAACGTAATAAATCTTATCCTGGCCTTCCTTCATACGTGCCACATAGTCAACTAAAGAAACCGTTTGATCGGCAGAGTCGGTATGAGTGCTTGCAAAGCGCAAAAGCTTTAGGATTCTTTCTTGGTTCGCTTGATCTTCGCCAACCCCCTCTTTCAAAACCTGCCCAAATTCTGCCCAGAAGGTACGATATTTTTCCTTCTTATCCCCATCATCGCTATTCGCCAAATCCTCAAGCATGCTAAGGACTCGTTTGGTTGAGCTTTCACGGATAACTTTCACATCTCGTGACTCTTGTAAAATTTCACGAGATACATTTAAGGGCAGATCAACCGAATCGATAACGCCGGTAACAAAGCGGAGATACATGGGCATTAACTGCTCTGCATCATCCATGATGAAAACCCGCTTTACATACAACTTGATACCACCACGCTTATTGCGATCCCACAAATCGAATGGCGCTTTGGTCGGAACATAAAGCAATTGAGTAAACTCACTCCGACCTTCTACCCGATTTAATGAGTAACACAAGGGATTTTCATAATCGTGTGAAAGATGTTTATAAAACTCGTTGTACTGATCTTGCGTGATCTCCGATTTTGGCCTTGCCCATAAGGCGCTCGATTGGTTAATGCTTTCCAGTTCATCCTTGATGACCTGGACTTTCTTTTCCTCATCCCACTCCTCCTTATTCATCTGAATCGGTAAAGAGATATGGTCTGAATATTTTCGAATAATCGACTTCAACTGATAACTAGACAGGAAGTCATCTTCGCCTTCGCGCAAATGCATGATGATTGATGTACCACGCTTGGGACGATCAATATTTTCTACAGTAAATTCACCAGAGCCATCCGATTCCCAGCGCACACCATCGGTGGCAGGCAAGCCCGCACGACGAGTTTCTACAGTAATGCGATCGGCAACGATAAAAGCAGAGTAAAAACCAACACCAAACTGCCCAATTAAGGCTGCATCCTTTTGTTGATCGCCAGATAATTTTGAGAAAAATTCTTTAGTTCCTGACCGAGCAATGGTTCCTAGATTAGAAATGACTTCGTCACGACTCATGCCGATGCCGTTATCAGAAATAGTCAGGGTTCGATTTGCCCTGTCAAAGCCCACGGTAATCTTGAGATCAGGATCATCCCCATACCAATCTAGATGCTCAATCCCCTCAAAACGGAGCTTATCTGAGGCGTCGGATGCATTAGAGATCAACTCACGCAAGAAGATTTCCTTATTGGAGTACAAGGAATGGATCATGAGTTGTAATAATTGCTTTACTTCGGCCTGAAAGCCCAAAGTTTCTTTACTAGCTGCGGCCATATAAATACCCTCTAAGTAAGTTTTCTTAACCCCTCTTAAATGGGGTTTATTCCTATAATTTCAAGATGGTAATCAAGATTTAAAATTTAAGCGCTGGGCTGATCCAATATAGGACCATAAACGCCCCAAATATAGACTTGTAACAGGGCGGTTAGGATTAACCAAAAGTTACAACACACCCGAAGGGATATGCTGCGAACTAATAATTATAAATTCTCGCTTAAGCCACTCAAATCACAGGTACCGATAAATACCGTATTTGAGTCAGTCAAGATGTTCTGGGTGAGCTTTAAAACAACGGTTTCATTTGAGCAATTACCTACTAATTAATGCTTCATAACCAAGCTTTAATTTAAGAAAAATCTCTTCAACCACCAAGATTCTTTAAGTCTGGAGTCAGGCTGATACTATGCCCTAATGAACTTTACCTCTGCAGAGCTTGGCGCAAGCATCATTTTCGCAATAGCCGTACTTCACACCTTTTGCACATCTTATTTTGAGATGCTTGCAAAGCAGTCTCCTGGGCATGCAGGCTTATGGTATTTGCTGGGTGAGGTAGAAATTGTTTTTGGTTTTTGGGCGGCTATTTTAATTGTTTACATTGGCCTTACCAATGACTTGGCTGCAGCAAAAGACTACGCCAATAAACGCAACTTCACAGAACCTCTTTTTGTATTTGCCATTATGGTGGTCGCTGGTAGCAAGCCCATTTTATATGCCTCTAATCAAATATTACATACCCTTGGAAAGGGCTTGCAATTTTTACTGCGGGCGCGAAGTGCGCCGATCCTCTATTTTCTAACTTTAGGTATTACCCCTCTTTTAGGCTCACTAGTTACCGAGCCTGCAGCGATGACTTTAGCTGCTTTTTTGTTACGTGATTTAGTTTATAAGCATAAGTGTTCAAACGCATTACTTTTTGGGACGCTTGGGGTCTTGTTTGTGAATATTTCAATCGGTGGAACACTTACCAATTTTGCTGCACCACCAGTCTTGATGGTTGCCACTACATGGGATTGGAGTTCGGCGTTCATGTTCGCTAATTTCGGTCTTGAGTCGTGCATTGTTATTTTAATTAATGCACTGGGTGCAACCCTGCTCTTTCATCGCCAACTTATTGAGCCAACCATTGCGAAGACAAAACCCAAGATGCCCCTAGCGGTCATTCTTGTGCATCTATTATTTTTAGCGGGTGTAGTTATTTTTGCGCACGATCCCGTCATCTTTATGTGGCTACTTCTTTTCTTTATTGGTTTTGCTACTGCCTACCCAAAATATCAAAGTCCTTTAATCCTAAAAGAAGCCCTTCTGGTTGGCTTCTTTTTGGGTGGATTGGTCGTTTTAGGTGCCTTACAAGGATGGTGGCTTCAACCCATTTTGCAAAATATGAGTCCTACCGCCGTTTTTTATGGCAGCTTAGCTCTTACGGCCATTACGGATAATGCAGCCTTAACCTACCTAGGATCGCTCGTATCTGGGACCTCTCCTGAGTTCAAGTTGGCATTGGTGGGTGGGGCAGTTGCTGGTGGTGGTTTAACTGTGATCGCCAACGCCCCTAACCCAGCCGGTATCGCTATATTGCGTAGTTATTTTCCCAATGGAGCTGTCTCAGCCCTCTATTTACTTTTAGGGGCCCTACCACCAACCCTAGTCGCTATTTTGGTCTATCGCCTGATATAGGATAGATTATCCCGTAAAATCAGAGCTTCGCCCCCAGCTATAAACCTGAAAACGGCATATGAAAAAGCTCTACATCAAAACCTTTGGCTGTCAAATGAACGAGTATGACTCGGGCAAAATGGCCGACCTCCTTCATGCGAATGAAGGAATGGTTATGACCGACAGCCCCGAAGATGCTGACGTCGTTTTACTAAACACTTGCTCGATTCGAGAAAAAGCAGAAGACAAAGTTTTTTCTGATTTAGGTCGCTTGCGTGAGCTAAAAAAAAATAAACCAGATTTATTGATTGGGGTTGGTGGCTGCGTAGCCAGTCAAGAAGGGCAACAGATTATTAGCAGAGCCCCTTATGTGGATGTAGTGTTCGGTCCTCAAACTTTGCATCGCTTGTCTGACTTACTTTCACGGCGACGAGAAACTGGCCGGCCCCAAGTGGACATTTCTTTTCCAGAGATTGAAAAGTTTGATCATCTTCCAGTCTCCCGCCAAACCCGTGGTTCTGCCTATGTTTCTATTATGGAAGGCTGCTCTAAGTATTGCAGCTACTGTGTCGTACCCTATACGAGAGGTGAAGAGGTATCTCGCCCGCTCGATGACGTCCTCACTGAGGTGGCCAGCTTAGCGTCTCAAGGCGTAAAAGAAATAGTCTTGCTTGGGCAAAACGTCAATGCTTACCTGGGGAAAATGGGGGGCACAGATGAGATAGCGGACTTTGCCTTGCTCATTGAATACATTGCGGAAATACCAGGACTTGAGCGCATTCGCTTTACTACAAGTCACCCTAAAGAATTTACCCAGCGTTTGATTGACGTGTATGCCAAAGTGCCAAAGTTGGTAAGCCACTTACATCTTCCAGTTCAACATGCATCTGATTCGGTCTTATCTGCAATGAAGCGTGGCTACACCGCCTTAGAGTACAAAAGTATCATTCGCAAAATGCGTGCGGTTCGCCCTGACCTTACTCTATCGAGCGACTTTATCGTTGGCTTCCCAGGTGAGACTGATGCAGACTTTGAGAAGTTACTCAATATGGTTAAAGAACTCAACTTTGATAACAGCTTTTGCTTTATTTTTAGCGCCCGCCCTGGTACACCAGCCGCTAACTTAAAAGACGATACCCCTTATGAAATCAAACTTAAGCGTTTGCAAACATTGCTTGCACTAGTAGAATCTCAGGCCAATCAAATCAGTCAAAAAATGTTGGGTAATACCGAACGAATACTTATTGAGGGTTTGGCAAAAGATGGCATCAATCTACAAGGTCGGGCTGCCAATAATCGGGTAATTCATTTTTCTGCAGGCGACCGAGATATCGAATCTTTAATTGGACAGATGGTGGATATTCAAATTACTGAAGTGCTCAATTACACCCTCAGAGGTGAGCTAGCTCATGCACATGCCTAAAATAACTAAACTCAAACTGGAAATTGGAATTCAATACGCAAGTCCTGCGATTGAACAGTCAATAACGGCGATCGCATCACCGGCTCTCATGAAAAAATGGGTTAAAAAAACCATTAGCCGAGATGGGATGATCACTCTGCGTTTTGTCAATCAGTCCGAAGGAAAAAAACTGAACTTGGCCTTTCGTAAAAAAGATAAGGCCACCAATGTACTGACTTTCCCTTATGAGCTCAGCAAAAAAATCTTGTCGGCCGATATTATTTTTTGCCTCCCTGTCATTAAAAAAGAGGCGCGCGAACAGGGTAAGATTGTTAAAGCCCACCTAGCCCACTTAATTATTCATGGGTGCCTACATGCCCAAGGCTTTGATCATGAGACTGATAAAGAGGCAAAAGAAATGGAAATACAGGAAATTCATATCCTGAAGTCCCTCGGCTTTAGTAACCCCTACCAGGCGATTTAGTACTCCAACTAATACATTCTCTGAAATTACTTTTTTCTACGCTATCCTTAATATATGCCTGACCCCAAAAAATCCCTATTAGAACGCTTGGCTGAATTTTTAACGCCTCAACCCACAAGCCCCACAGAACGTCGTCAAGAACTCATTGACACTCTGAGAGAAGCGCAAATTGAAGGTTTAATTGATGCCGATGCCCTCTCGATGATCGAAGGCGTATTTCAGGTGGGGCAACTATGCGCTCGGGATATTTTGGTGCCCCGCGCCCAAATTGACTGGATTGACATCAACCTGTCGCTTTCAGAAATTATTCGGAGTGTTATTACTGCGGCCCATTCCCGTTTTCCCGTTTTTGAAGGTGGTCGTGACAATGTGATAG
The DNA here is from genome assembly GCA_903846025.1 of uncultured beta proteobacterium. Lineage (GTDB taxonomy): Bacteria > Pseudomonadota > Gammaproteobacteria > Burkholderiales > Burkholderiaceae > Polynucleobacter. The sequence goes on from CAIMZP010000023.1 coordinate 25,384, forward strand.
GCACCTTATTAGCAAAGGACCTGTTGCGCCATTCGTCTGAAAAAGATTTTCAAGTGCGTGATTGGTTACGTCCAGCTGTATTTATCCCCGAATCAAAACGCCTTAGCGTTTTATTGCGAGATTTTAAAGATAATCGCAATCACCTGGCCATTGTTGTAGATGAATATAGTGGTGTAGCTGGAATTATTACGATCGAAGACGTACTTGAACAAATTGTCGGAGATATTGAGGATGAGCATGATATTGATGAAGAGGCCGATAATCTGATCGCATTGGATAACGGCGATATCCGCGTAAAAGGCATTACAGAGTTAGAACAGTTCAATGAAACTTTAGGTACTGAGTTTGAACTTGAGGGCATTGAGACTGTTGCTGGTTTGGTCATTCAGCATTTAGGGCGCGTGCCAAAAATTGGCGAGCTTACTGAGATTGGCGGCATTCAATTTGAAGTACAGCGTGCAGACCCACGGCAAATTCATATTTTGTTAGCACGTAAACTTTCTAAAAAATCTGACTGAGTGCTTCCTTGATTGACCGGAATACGTTGAAATTTAAAAGTGCCATCCACTTATTCTTGCCATGTTTATTGGGCATACTTCTAGCTGGCGCTGCAGAACTTTCTTATGGTGGATGGTTTCAGATTCCTATTCTCAGCGCAGCCTGGTACCTGTTTAGTCACCACAAAACTCCTTCACTTAAGCAGCATTTTTTATCTGGAATGCTTTTTGGTCTTGGTTACTTTGTTCTTGGACTGTGGTGGATTTATATCAGCCTTCATGATGTAGGCGGTATGAATGCTGCGCTATCTTGTGTGGCAGTTTTCTTGCTATCAAGCTGTATGGCAATCTTTTTTTCATGTGCCTCTTTTGCTATTCCGCTTTTTAAGCGATCCCCTCTAGCAGGTCTTCTGCTGGCCGCAAATTGGGTAGTTATAGAGTATTTACGAGAAACTATCTTTACTGGCTTTCCATGGATGGGATTTGCGGAAACCCAGATACACGGTCCTTTTGCTGCAATTGCTCCTTACCTAGGTGGTTTAGGGTGTACTTTTTTGGTTGTATTGACTTCCTGGCAAGTGCTGCGCCTACGAAAAAACTTTAAGACCGCTTTTGTTTCTATTCTTTGCCTTTTAGGTCTTACTCAAGTCATAAGCCTGTGGACCTTTACTCGGCCAATTGGCGAAGCTCTGACTGTAGAGTTAATTCAGGGTAATTTCGCTCAAAGCTTGATTTTTAAACCCGAAGGAATGTTACGGCAGATTGATTTTTATAAATCAGCCATGACCCAGTCACATGCAGATCTGGTAGTTTCTCCTGAAACAGCCCTCCCATGGCCTGAACCAAACTTGCCGAGAGGCACTCTTGAAGACCTGCAAACATATGCCACTAACAACAATGCTTTCCTCCTATTTGGAGTACTGGGGCGATATTTCAACCCTGCAGATGGCAGAGAATTTTCTAACAGAGCGCTCGGACTTAGTCCATCAAACTCGCCCTATCGCTATGACAAGTCCCATCTTGTTCCTTTTGGGGAATTCATTCCGCCTGGATTTCATTGGTTTGTGCAAGCTTTTAGCGTTCCCTTAAGTGACTTTTCTCGTGGCCCCAAAGATCAGCCCTTCTTTTTAATTAATCGAAAAGGTCAACCCCCGCTTTATGCGGCTATCACCATTTGCTATGAGGATGTGTTTGGGGGTGAGCTAGGGAAGCGCCTGAGAGATAGTAAGAAGCCCGCTAATCTTTTAATCAATATGACTAATTTAGCTTGGTTCGGCGCTTCACAAGCGCCCTCCCAACAATTGCGCCTCTCTCAATTGCGCTCCCTAGAAACTGGTTTGCCCGCAATTCGCGCTACTAATACCGGCATTACTGCAGTATTAGGTAGTGATGGTACCGTTGTGGCGCAACTCCCACAATTTACACAAGGAGTGTTGAGTGCAACCGTCCAACCCTACTCCGGCAAAACCCCTTATGTTATTTGGGGAAACATCCCTATTTTGAGTATTTCCTGCCTACTATTGATCTTCGGTCTGGCGAGACAAAAACGTTTTTGCTAGCTATTTGGCAAGTCTCTAACTGAGCCATGTAAAATCAAGGGCTTAGCTAGGTTAATCATGCTTACTTTTCAGCAAATCATTCTCAAACTCCAAGAATACTGGGACCAACAAGGTTGCGCCCTATTGCAGCCTATCGATCTCGAGGTTGGAGCAGGCACATCGCATACAGCAACTTTTTTGCGAGCCATTGGACCCGAGCCATGGAAGGCGGCATATGTGCAACCTTCTCGCAGACCCAAGGATGGCCGCTATGGCGAAAACCCCAATCGACTTCAGCACTACTATCAGTATCAAGTGGTACTTAAACCTGCCCCCGAAAACATTCTGGAGCTTTATTTAGGCTCCCTTACCGCGCTCGGCCTAGATCTACAAAAGAATGATGTCCGCTTTGTTGAGGACGATTGGGAGAATCCCACATTAGGCGCCTGGGGTCTCGGCTGGGAAGTCTGGTTAAACGGCATGGAAGTCACGCAGTTCACGTATTTCCAACAAGTGGGTGGTCTTGATTGCAAGCCCGTACTTGGTGAAATTACTTACGGTATTGAGCGCCTAGCAATGTACATTCAGAATTGCTCAAACGTGTATGACCTTATTTGGGCGGATGGCATCTCTTATGGCGATGTTTATCACCAAAATGAGGTAGAGCAGTCTTGCTATAACTTTGAACATTCCAATACTGACCTGCTCTTTGCGAACTTTAGCAATTATGAAAGCGAGGCAAAGCGCTTGATGGAGGTTCCGTTAGCCTTGCCTGCATATGAAATGGTTCTCAAGGCTGGGCACACCTTTAACTTATTAGATGCTCGTGGCGCTATTTCCGTCACTGAGCGTGCAGCTTATATCGGCCGTATTCGTCATCTTTCTCGCGCTGTAGCGCAGGCCTACTTTGAATCCAGAGAAAAGCTGGGTTTCCCTATGTGTCAACGCTCAGCTAAAGTATCCGCGCCTTAAACCCATTATGAGTACATCACATTCTCTTGCTCAATCTGCCAATCTATTGATTGAGGTATTAACTGAAGAGCTCCCACCTAAATCATTACGACGTTTAGGTGATGCATTTAGTGACGGGATTTATGCCGCATTAAAAGCTGAAGGTCTTTTAAGTGAGCAGTCAAAGGCAATAGGTTTTGCAACACCGCGTCGTTTAGCAGTTCTAGTGACTGGCGTTTTACGTCAAGCTCCCGACTATCCTATTCGAGAAAAGTTATTACCTACGAGTATTGCGTTCGATTCAGAAGGTAAAGCTACAGCCCCATTGCTCAAAAAATTAAGTACATTAGGCTACGCTGATGTCGATTTATTAACCTTGGAGAAATCAGGTGAAGGTAAGAGTGAGGCGCTCTTTTTAAATGTGATTGCTAAAGGTGCCGCATTAGAGGCAAGCGTCCAAGTTGCACTTGAGCAAACCTTGAATAAACTACCCATTGCCAAAATGATGCACTACCAAGTGCTACAAAAAAATGGTGAGTTAGCTGATGTCGAGTTTGCCCGTCCAGCCCATCGCATCATCGCTTTGCATGGTAGTCAAACATTGCATATCAGCGCATTGGGCATTGATGCCGGAAATCAGACAGAAGGTCATCGATTTTTAGCTCCCGATGTGCTGACAATTGCATCTGCTGATCAATATGAATCTGACTTGCAATCTAAAGCCAAAGTCATGCCCAGCTTTAATCAGCGCCGCGCCTACTTGGAGTCTGCTCTTTTAAAAGCAGCTGGGGATGATTTGGTCCTGATGCCAGAAATTCTATTAGATGAAGTCTGTGCTTTGGTTGAGTGGCCAGCAATTTATGAATGCCATTTTGATCAAGAATTCTTGGAAGTGCCCCAAGAGTGTTTGATTTTAACCATGCAAACCAATCAGAAATACTTTGCGTTGACTGATAATCAAGGCAAGCTACGCAATCGATTCCTTATCGTTTCCAATATTGAAACCGATAAACCAGAGGCTATTATTTCAGGCAATGAACGTGTGGTACGTCCACGCCTCTCAGATGCACGCTTCTTCTTCCAACAAGATCAAAAACGTCCTCTAGCCTCTCGTGTAACTGATTTAGGAAAAGTGGTTTATCACCACCAACTTGGCAATCAACTCGAACGTATGAAACGGGTGCAGGGTATTGCAGTTGGCATTGCTAAAGTCTTGACAGCCGATCAAGCGCTGGTTAGCCGTGCGGCAGAGATTGCCAAAACTGATTTATTAACAGATATGGTGGGCGAATTTCCAGAGCTACAAGGCATTATGGGCCGTTACTATGCAATTCATGATGGCGAAAATCCTGAAGTTGCCTCCGCGTGTAGTGAGCATTACATGCCACGGTTTGCTGGCGATGCTTTGCCACAAAGCCAAATTGGCACCATTCTAGCCATTGCAGATAAGCTAGAAACACTCGTTGGTATTTGGGGTGTCGGCCTAGCCCCCACTGGGGACAAAGACCCATATGCACTACGTCGCCATGCTTTGGGCATTGCCCGCCTTCTCTTAGAGAAGAATCTAACCTTAAATTTACCTGAATTAATTGAATTAGCTCGCAAGCAGTTTACTCAACAGGACGTCCAAGATAAAGCAAAATTAGCAGACATCTACGCCTTTATTATTGATCGTTTACGAGGCTACTTACGTGATCAATCTGTTGCTGGTAAGTCATTTACAAGTGCGGAAATTGATGCGGTATTGAGTCAATCCCCAGCTCAGCTAAATGATTTAATTGAGCGTTTAAGTGCTTTGCGTGAATTTAATGCCTTAGAGCAAGCCACACAACTTGCGGCCGCCAATAAGCGAATTAGCAATATTCTGAAGAAAACAACCGTAATCATTCCGACCGCCTGCTCTAGTAAATTACTTTTGGATCCAGCAGAAATTACCCTTTACGAAGCCCTTGAAAATATCACTCCAGCACTAAGTCTGGCTTACGAGCAGCGTCAGTTTGTTGATCTTTTAAAAACTCTTGTTGCTTTAAGCGCTCCTATTGATCAATTTTTTGCAGATGTGATGGTCATGGACCCTAATCCTGAGCTGCGTGATAACCGGCTTGCCCTCTTGCAACAACTTCACCAGAAAATGAATCTGATTGCCGATCTCGGCAAATTAGCATGAGTTCTAGTTCTACCAAACTCATTATTCTCGATCGCGATGGCGTGATTAATGAAGATCGGGATGATTATGTAAAGTCAAGCGCAGAGTGGGTTCCACTGCCTGGCAGCCTAGAAGCGATCGCTCTTCTCAACCAAGCAGGCTACCAAATTGCTGTTGCCACCAATCAATCTGGTTTAGCTAGAGGATATTTTGGCATTAACGATCTCCATGCCATGCACAGCAAAATGGAAAAATTACTAAAGCCACTGGGTGGTCATGTGGATAGTATTTTCTTTTGCCCTCATATGGATGCTAATGGATGCGACTGCCGTAAGCCGCTACCTGGGCTAATGAAAGAAATCGCATTACGCTATAAAAAGAATGACAGTACCACCCCATTGTTAGGTGTGCCCGTCGTAGGTGATTCCTTGCGCGATCTTCAGGCCGGAGTCGCATTGGGTGCTACTCCGCATTTAGTATTAACGGGCAAAGGAAAAAAAGCTTTAGCTAAAGGTGGCTTACCAGAGGGTACGCAGATTCATGAAGATTTAATGGCATTTGCTAATGCGTTATTACAAGATAGGGCTTAGAGCAAAAATGATTTATCTCCGTTCAACTCTCTTTACCCTTTTTCTACTGATATTTACCCCTATTTGGTCAGTGTTGTGCATATTAGTTTTCCCTTTTCTCAATCCAGAGAATCGATACCGCTTTATCGGACTATGGAATAAAGTAGTCATCTGGATATTGCAACCCCTCTGTGGCATTCGGTATGAAATTCGAGGAATGGAAAATATGCAGGCAGTATTGGATCAGCCTGTTATTGTGCTTAGCAAGCATCAATCCGCCTACGAAACCATTGCCTATATTGCTTTACTTCCAAAGCAGGTATGTTTTGTATTTAAGCGAGAATTGCTTTGGATTCCCTTTTTTGGTTGGGCTCTCGGTTTACTTAAAATGATTCACATTAATCGCGCTAGTAAAGAAACTGCCGCACTCTCTGTTGTTGGCCAAGGGCGTAAACGTTTAAGTGAAGGTAAGTGGATTCTATTGTTCCCAGAGGGAACTCGAACCGCTACGGGATCCCATAAACCGTACAACAAAGGTGGCGCTAGACTTGCGAGTGCTACTGAAGCTATTGTGATTCCCATTGCCCACAACGCGGGTCGCTATTGGCCAAAGAATAGTTTTTTAAAGCACCCTGGAACAGTCATTTTTTCAATTGGTCCCGCTATCTCCTCTGCAGGTAAAACAGGCGGCCAACTTCATCAAGAAGTTGAAAAATGGATCGAAGCAGAGATGCGGGCGATTGATCCTGATGCCTATAAAACTTAAGTCGCTAAAGTTTTAGCCCACTCAATATAACGATCGACCGAAATATCCTGAGCGCGGGCTTTTAGCTCAGACTCAGTCAATGAAAGTCTTTCGGCATAAGCAGACAAGTTAGTTCGAAGCATCTTTCTTCTCTGAGAAAAAGCGGCTGCAACCACTTTTTCTAAAGCTTTCCACTGTGTATCACTCAAATTGAAGTCCTTACGTGGAATCATGCGCACCACGGCAGAATTCACTTTGGGCTGAGGGTCAAATGCTTCTGGCGGAACCTCTAAAACTAATTCCATGTCATAGCGCGCTTGCAACATGACCGAAAGCCGACTGAACTCTGACCCTCCAGCCTTGGAAACCATCCGCTCCACCACTTCAGCCTGCAGCATAAAAACTTGCTCATCAATAACATTTGCCGCCTCAACCAAGTGGAATAGGAGCGGTGAAGAGATGTTGTAAGGCAAGTTACCTACAACCTTACATAAACCTGCATTCTCTGGCCGAGATTTTGCCCACTCTAGAAAATCGAATTTGAGGGCATCCCCCTCAATAACTTTTAATCCCGGAAGATCCTCTTGATTCCAATAAGCCACTAAGTCTCGATCTATCTCCAGCAAATCTAGGTGCTCTAGATTGGTTAATAAGGGTCTAGTGAGCGCCCCTAAACCTGGACCGATTTCAATCACATGCATATGAACGCTGGGGTTAATCAACGCAATAATGGAGTAAATGACTCCAGAGTCTTGTAGAAAATTTTGTCCAAAGCGCTTACGTGCACGGTGCATCATAGTTGTATTGCCCTAGTATTAACGGCCAATTGATATGCTAAGCGTAAAGCCTCAAGCATGCTGCCAAAGTCTGCAATCCCTTGACCAGCAATATCCAATGCGGTTCCATGATCTACTGAAGTGCGAATAATGGGGAGGCCCAAGGTAACATTCACTCCAGCCCCAAAGGTGACAAACTTAAATGGTGCAAGGCCTTGATCGTGATACATGGCAATAAAAGCATCTACCTGCTCAAGAGCATTGGCATCAAACATGGTGTCACCAGGATAAGGGCCACTTACATCAATCCCCAAGTCTTTAGCGTTCGCAATCGCGGGAGAGATTACTTCAATCTCTTCACATCCTAGATAGCCTTCTTCACCTGCATGGGGATTTAGACCAGCCACCCGAATTGTTGGCTTAATAATGCCGAAGCGCTTACGTAAGTCTTGGTTAACTATTTGGATAGTTTCTAAAATAAGGTTGTGATTTAAAGCGCCCGATACTTCCCTCAAAGGGAGGTGAATTGTGGCTAGTGCGACCCTGAGATGAACGTCTTTCTTTATACCTAAAAATCCTACTGGCAAAACCGCGCACAACATCATGACAACATGATTCACGCCACAACGCTCAGCTAAATATTCCGTATGTCCTGTAAATAGCATTCTGGGTTTTGTACCAATGTTATTCATGATGCTCTTCTGGACTGGCGCAGTGACCATAGCGTCAAAACGCCCATCTAAGCAACCATCAATCGCCAGATTAAGCATGTCTAAGACATACTGGGCATTCGCAGAATTCAACTGGCCCGGGTTCACAGCTACTGCGAGCTTCACCGGCTCGATGCTCAATCTATCAAGTACCGCAACATGAGTAGACGGCAGCTTACAAATACTAGGATCGACCATCAGGGTGATGTGAGCAGCAGGCTGCTCACTTAAGAATGCAAGAGCAGCTGCAATCGATACCTCTGGGCCAACCCCTGCTGGCTCCCCAGAGCTAATGACTAAATTAACGGGGGTTAGCTGCTGGATCATCTGCATTAATGATCTTCACCGTAGCGGTATCACGTAGTTCACGTAGCCAGTCTTGGTAAGCCTGATCAAACTTTCGCTCACGAATGGCAGCGCGGGCAAATTGCCGCTGCTTCTCTAATGTTAACTGTGCATCACGGCGCTCAAGCACTTGAATAAGATGCCAGCCAAATTCGGTCTTAACCGGATTACTAACCTCACCAATTTGCAATCGATTCATGGCCTGCTCAAACTCGGGCACCAAGTCTCCCGGACCCATCCAACCCAAATTACCACCATTGGGAGCAGATCCATCTTCAGAGTATTTTTTAGCCAGCTCACCGAAATCAGCGGTCTTAGCGCGGACCTGATCGCGATAACCCGCCAAGCGTCTTTCCGCATCTTGATCAGTTAAACCTGCGCGACTGCGCAATAAAATATGGCGGGCGAGCGTCTGCGTAACCATGATGTTTTGAGGTGCTGTTGCTGCAGATTCTTGGGGTGCTGCTTGCTGCACTTCAGGGGCGCCAGCAACTAAAGCACGACGATCCAACACCTTTAGTACGTGATAACCAGCTGGACTTTTAATTACTGAATTAGCAACTTGTCCGCCACCAGTATTGCGAATCGCCTCATAGAATAATTGAGGTAAACGATCGGGAGTGCGATAGCCTAACTCTTGAAACTTAATCTTTGGGTCATCTTTTGCTGCCATTGCGCCTAGCTGCAAAAAGTCTGCATCACCTCTCGCCTGAACCAATAATGCTTCTGCTTTTTTCTTTGCCTCAGCTTGTGCACCAGCCCCTGCATCTGATGGAATAAAAATCTGTGCGACATCAATCTCTTCTGGAGCGCCTTTTGCGGCTGGCGCAGAGCGAGGTGCGCCACCGCTCAACATAGCGCGATTACGATCGGCAATAAAATTATCAATTTCTGCATCAGAAATTTTGATCTTGCCTTCGACCTCCCGCTCGCGATAACGACTAATAACAATGTCGTCACGCAACAACTGTTTATAGCGCGCAAAGCTACTGCCGGTGGCCTCAACCTTAACCTTTAATTCAGCAAGACTTAATTTATTTTTTGCTGCGATATCGGCAATAATTTTGTCCAGCTCTTTATCAGTAACAACAACACCCTCTTGATCCGCATTTTGCAGTTGAATTTTTTCAATGATCAAACGTTCCATTACTGTCTTGCGTAAAACTGCGCCATCAGGAAGCTTAGTGCCCTGCTTTTGTAATGCGGCAATCCGATCATCAATCTCTTTGCGAGTAACGAAGCCTGTATTGACTACAGCTGCTACACCATCAATATTGCGAATTTTTCCATCAGCGTTGACTGGTGTTTTAGAGCTATCTTGGGCAAGGCTAAGGCCAGTAATTAAGGCCATACCGATAAAGGTTATGGTGGCAAGCGCCTGTCTGAATAAATTCCTACGCGTCATTGATAGTTCTCATATGTTGATGGTGGTATAGGCTTGGAAGTAGGCATATATCCGGGAACATTAAGCTTCATGATATCAACTGGATTACTACCAGCGCTACCAAAACCCCTAAATTCTATTTGGAAAAGTACCTGAGTGGTCGTTATTTGCGAAGTATTCATAATCTGTGAGTAAGCACCACGGAGTGTCCAGCAGTCCCGCATCCACTCTAAAGCCAGCATGGAATTCAAAGTTTTAGTGGTGAGGGCGTCATAACCCCAACGAGCTAGTACCGAAACTTCGCGAGTCAGTGGCCACTGTCCAGAGATGTTGTACTGGTCAGTAGTGGTCTGAGCTAAGGTGGCTGGAGTTGGCCCAATAGTCTGGGTTGGCGGGCTCCAGACATTTCGGTAGCCAAAATTCAAACTTCTACCTGGGGTTGGTCGCCAACTAGCTCCCACGGTAGTTTGAACAAATTTATCTAATTGGGTGTTGTACTGTCCAAACATATCCGCACTAAAATTCCCCAGCAGGCGAACGGATGCAGAACCTAAAGTATCCGAATAAGTACTGGGATTAATGATGGTCCCGTTTAAACCAACCCGTTGCCCAGTAAAATCCTGTCTTTGCGCCAAAGTGATGCTGGCTCGCTCAGCCCCAGTGCTAGCCTCAATCATGCGGCTGGTAATGCCTCCCGTAAGTTTATTGTTATCTGCTATACGGTCATTACCCACAAAATTATTTTCGCTAAAAATTTGACTCACACCAAAACCAGCATCAGCAGTATCAAACAAAGGGGTGTAGGCCTGGCTTTGAAAAGGGGTGTACACATAAAAAGCCCTTGGCTCCATTGTGAGTAGCATATCTCGCCCGAAGAAGCCTTTTAACTCAGCCGCCTCCCTTTCGAAGGCTAAACCCGAGTCAAGGCTAATAGTAGGGATGGTAAATCCTTGGGCTGCAGGTGCCCCTGGTGTGTATGCAGTCGCAGCATATGTATTCGACTGAAAGCTGACCTTGGGGGTAAGGTAATAGCCAGGGGTAATTTGAGGCAATGCCATGGCACCCTTAATAACCGTTCGATCAGCTTGGCTATATAGGTATCCAGCTGGAGCTGCGAGTAAATTACTATTAACGTTGTAAGCAAACCGAGTGTAGTCCGTTGAAAAAGTAGAAACAGGGCCTGAGGGGAGCGCCAAGTACTTGCCACTTACATCGGTCACTGTTGGAGTCAACAGGCTGCTATAGCTCGCGTTGACATTAGGCATGATGTTGTAAGGCGATTGCACTATCACGGTAGGGTCTGGTTGCAAAGTCTGAAAGGTCATAGCTTTAGCTGAAACATTCCAATTACTTAAACTACCTGTCAAATTTTTCACGGTTCCCACCTCTTGTCGGAACTGGTTAGTTACCGCACCCGCAATACTTTGCGAGAAATCGGTAGGGTACATATTGTCTGAAACCCGTGCAATGTTGGCGTAGCCTGTCCAAGCTCCTGGTATGGGGATGCCGCCAGGTCCAAGAGCACCAGTAAATGACTGGCGCTGCTGCCAGTCATAACGCCAGCGGTCAGTACCCGTTTTCTTATCGTTTGGCAGGTAATCTCCACCGAGAGTTCCAGCATATAAAGGGTCCATAAACTGATACTTGGCGCCCAATTGAACCCCGCGTTGACCCATCACCCGAGGTATTAAAAGTAAATCACGATTGGGGGCGATGTTGAGGTAGTACGGCTGCGTGATATCAATCCCGTTATTAGAGTTATAGCCTGCTACCGGGGAGAGTATTCCAGAACGGCGTTGATTCGAGGTTGGTGCAGTGAAATACGGTATGTATGCAATTGGAACATCAAAGAAACGCATCACACCATTTGTACCTACCATTTCTTTTTGCTCGTTATCAATTTCTAAAGTGCTCGCCGTAAAATACCAGTCTAAATTCTCTGGGGTGCAAGTGGTGTAGGTGACTTTATCAAAAACAAAAATGTCAGACGTTTCAATGGTTAATTTTTTCGCAGTACCGCTGGCGCGATTGTCCCGAAGCTCATAAGTTGGCGCTTCCATTTCACCTTCACGAGCATCGACTTTAAATGTCGCTTTAGGACCTTTAAAGGTAGCATTACCTTTAGATAATTCTGTATTGCCCGCTAAATTTGCTACGTCTGAATCAGGGTCGTATTTAATTTCATCAGCTTTAATGACTGCGCCATTGCGGCGAATTTGTGCGCGCCCTTTGAGGTGCATTTCCCGATCAACAACGCCATCAATGGAATCACTGGAAGTAAAGGTTAACGCTTTGCCATCGGCTATCGGCTGACCAATGCGTAATTGATCATCCAATTTAAGAACCGTGACCCCGCCACGATCAGGTATTAAGACGGTATTTTGCGCCTTATTGGGATCGGTAAGAGCCGGTAAAGGAGCAGGTGCTTGTGCAGCGGCAATAATGGCGAATTGTGACAATGCAACCCCCATCGTGACGCGCAGGGCAGCAGCTAAAATAAGAGGGGCGCGAAGGCCAGCGCAACGGCGATAATGACTCATAGATCCAGACCCGCCTTATTATACGAATCGACCATGATTGACTCTCGCTTAGACATCCTCCGTAACTGGCTAATGGGCCTCAAACCTAGCTGGCAATTAGATCTCGTCACTTTAGCCCCCGCCTCGGCAGATGCCAGTTTTCGACGTTATTTTCGAATTCAGTCCAAAAACCCAGATTTTGGAACTTTGATCGTAATGGATGCTCCTCCCCAATATGAGCCTTTGGATGCCTTCATAAAAGTAGATTTATTGCTCGCCGAGGCTGGTTTAAACGTGCCTCACATTTTAGAAAACAATCTTGCTGAAGGCTTTCTTTTACTCAGTGATTTGGGAGATAAAACATATCTGGCAGAACTTAATGATAAAACTGCGGATACTCTTTATAAAGATGCTACTCATGCCTTAGTACAAATGCAGTTAGCCAGCAAACCAGATGTATTGCCAAACTATGATCAAGCCCTATTACAACGAGAGCTAGATTTATTTCCAGAATGGTACCTAAAAAAACATCTACAGATAGAATTAAGTCAAATGCAAGCCATGCAACTTCAGCAAGCATTTGCACTCATTATTGAAAATAATCTGGCGCAAGCAAAAGTGTATGTGCATCGCGATTACCATTCACGAAATTTGATGGTAACTACTAAAAATAATCCAGGAGTATTAGATTTTCAAGACGCTGTGTATGGTCCCATTACCTACGATGCATCCTCTTTATGGCGTGATGCTTACATTGCCTGGCCAGAAGAAAAGGTGATCGACTGGGTTATTAAATTTTGGGAAGAAGGTCGTAAAAGCGGTCTACCCATGACGGATGATTTTGGACAGTTTTATCGTGATTTTGAATGGATGGGGTTACAACGTCATCTTAAGGTGCTGGGTATTTTTTCTAGGCTTTGTCATCGCGATGGAAAAAACGGTTATCTTAACGATATTCCACTTGTACTGAATTATGCGATTGCTACTGCAAATCGCTATATTGAATTAAAGCCATTGGCACGTATTTTGGAATCTACTCGTAGCGCCTAAGATGAGACAATCCGTCGATTTAAATTTCCCCCCATGCCTATTGCTTGCAGCAGGACGAGGCGAACGCATGCGCCCACTAACGGATGATCTGCCAAAGCCACTTCTCAAGATTAAAGGCAAATCCCTGCTGGCTTGGCATTTAGAGGCAGCAGCAAAGGTAGGCATCCAAAACATCGTAATTAATCATGCTTGGTTAGGGCAAAAGATCGAAGATGATTTAGGTGATGGTGCTCAATATGGCCTCAGAATTCAATACTCCCCTGAGGAAATTGCTTTAGAGACCGCTGGTGGGATTTGCCAGGCGCTCCCCCTACTAAAACCGAGGGATTATTTTTTAGTAATCAATGGGGATGTCTTTTGTCCAAACTTCCCTATTAGCCAATTGCTTGTGCAATTAGAGCTCATGCGTACCAAGCCAAATCCACCCCTGGCCCACTTGATCATGGTCCCCAATCCATCCCAGCATCCTGGGGGGGATTTTTACCTGAATGCCTTCCAACTATCCATTAATCCCTCGGGGACGGCAGAAAAGTTGACGTTTTCAGGAATTGGTCTCTACCACTCAGATCTATTTAAACAGCTTCAAATAGGGAATCCAAGCAAACTAGCGCCCCTATTAATCGATGCCATGAAGGAAAATCGCGTCTCCGGTGAAAAATATGTCGGACCGTGGCACGATGTAGGTACACCACAACGATTACAAGAGCTCAATGCAGCTGATGAATAAAACCCACATTTACCAAGAACGTCGAAAAAAATTAGCACAACAGATCCAAGCCAAAACTGGTGGTGGAATTGTTATTGTCACTACGGCTCCTGAAACATCTCGCAACCGAGATAGTGAATTTCCATATCGCCACGATAGCGATTTCTTTTACCTTACCGGCTTTGAAGAACCGGGCGCCACCTTAGTAATGCGAGTAGGCGGCACCGGTAACCACCACCATATTGAATCCCATCTTTTTTGTAGACCTAAAGATCCCGAAAGAGAGGTTTGGGATGGTATACGACTTGGGCCTGAGGCCGCTACTGAAGTGCTTGGAATTGAATTCGCCCACAGCAATCAAGAGCTTGATCACAAGTTAAGTGAGTTATTGGCCGATCAATCTGCTGTTTTTATCAGTCTGGCCCAAAGCGCTGAATCAGATCGCCGCCTACGCCAGTGGATGAAGCAAGTTCGTCAGCAAGTTCGCTCTGGAGTAAATCCTCCATCAGAATTTCACGATGTAGAGGCGCTAATACATGAAATGCGTTTATTTAAAGATGTAAGTGAAGTGGACACTATGCGTCGCGCTGCTGCTATCTCTGCCCGCGCCCATATTCGCGCCATGCAAATATGTCGGCCCGGCATGCGCGAATACCAACTTGAAGCAGAATTGCTTCATGAGTTCCGTAACAGTGGTTCGCAAAGTGTGGCCTATAACAGCATCGTCGCTAGTGGTGCTAACTCCTGCATCCTGCACTATCGTGCGGGATCAACCGAACTGCGTAGTGGGGAGCTTTGCTTAATTGATGCTGGCTGTGAATTAGATGGTTATGCTTCTGACATTACCCGCACCTTTCCAGTAAATGGAAAATTCACTGGTCCGCAGCGTGCCCTTTATGACATTACCTTAGCGGCACAAGAAGCGGCTATTGCAATGACAAAGATTGGCAATACCTTTATGCAACCACACGAAGCAGCCCTCAAGGTTCTGACGCAGGGATTGCTCGATGAAAAACTGCTAAATCTTGCTGAGCTTGGCTCTTTGGATAATGCCATCGAGACTGAGGCCTATCGACGCTTCTATATGCATCGCACCTCCCATTGGCTGGGCATGGATGTTCATGATGTAGGTTCTTACCGAGAGCCCGCCGAAGGAAAAACACAAGAAGAAAAACCTTGGCGCGTTCTTCAGAGTGGCATGGTTATTACTATTGAGCCTGGCCTTTATGTCAGGCCCTCAGATGATGTGGACAAAGCCTTCTGGAATATTGGTATTCGGATTGAAGATGATGCCGTTGTGAATGATGCTGGCTGCGAATTAATTTCTCGCGGAGTGCCAGTGAATGCTAACGAAATTGAAGCACTGATGAAGCATTAATTAATACTAAATAGATAAGTTATTAAGCATGAAAGTTGAGAGCTGCGATATTTTGATTCAAGGAGGGGGGCCTGTTGGTCTTGCCTGCGCAGCCTGGTGTTTACAAAAGTTTCCACAAGCAAACATTACATTATTAGATCGCAATCCTATTGATGATGCTGAGTTAGTGGCGGCCGATAGCAGAGGCATTGCGCTCTCTCATGGTAGCAAGCTACTACTAGATACGATTAAGGCCTGGCCTAAGGAGTGCGCTGATATTTATCGCGTTCATGTTTCGCAAGCAGGACGCTTTGGTCGTGCATTGATGACTCGTGAAGAGCTGAAACAAGATGCGCTAGGGCACATCATCCGTTATCGTGATATTCACCTCACGCTTCGTCAAGCCTTACGAACTATCGAATGCACAAGCCCTCACTTTATCTGGCGGCATATTGATGCAAATTCAAATATCGAAAATATTAAGGCTCAATGCATCGTGCATGCTGAGGGTGGCTTATTTAAAAAGCAAGACTGGGTTGAATCTGGTCGCGACTACCAACAATCTGCTTTGGTGGGTTTAGTTGAGGTAGAAAATGCACCCACTAATCAAGCTTGGGAACGCTTTACTTTCGAAGGGCCTTTGGCCATCCTGCCAAGTCACTATGGCCCTCATATTTTGAATCTCGTATGGTGTGGCTCCCCGGAATCCTCCGAGTCCCGACTCCAGCTAAGTGATGAGGCTTTCTTAAAAAGCTTACAAAACGCGTTCGGCTCGCGCATTGGGCGCTTTCTAAAAATACAAGACCGACGGCTTTATGAGTTAGGCCTTAATTACCGCAAAGAAATTACTCAAGCTAATGAAGTCTGGATTGGCAATGCTGCTCAGGCCTTGCACCCCGTTGCTGGCCAAGGGCTGAATCTGGGGTTGCGCGATGCCTATCTTTTGGCTGAAAAGCTCAGCACCCTTTTTTCGCGATCAGAACAAGACATAACAGCTACCGATATCCACAGAGCACTTACCGAGTACGCTGTTAGCCGAAAAATAGACCGAATCACAACGATCGGTCTTACTGACCTGATGGCCCGTGTCTTTACCTCTAATCTCCTTCCAGTTGTTATGGCTCGTGGACTGGCTTTATCGACCCTGCAATGGCTTCCTTCAATCAAAACTACCTTAGCTCGGCAGATGATGTTTGGACGGCGTTAAACGACTTAAATATAAGCCTTTCATAAATCTCATCTAAGTTAGGCTAAAGTAGATAATTTGCCTATTTTTTAGGCAAATTATATGCAAATTGTGCTAAAGTGACAGGCTTTCCAAGTCAGATAAAGCCTCCCTAGAGCCAATACCCCACAAATGAACATTGGTCCCCATCTTCTTGCCAATAAACTATTTGTAGCCCCAATGGCTGGGGTGACAGATCGCCCGTTTCGACAGCTCTGTAAAAGACTCGGTGCTGGGTATGCAGTATCTGAAATGGTTGCATCCAATGCGCTACTTTGGAAGAGTGAAAAAACGCAGCGACGCGCGAACCATCAAGGTGAGTCCAATCCTATCGCAGTCCAAATTGCAGGGGCAGACCCCGTCATGATGGCGGCGGCTGCCAAACTCAATGTAGATCATGGCGCCCAGATTATCGACATCAATATGGGCTGCCCGGCAAAAAAAGTGTGTAACGTTGCAGCTGGCTCCGCCCTCTTACGAGATGAGCCTCTAGTCCAGAAAATTTTAGAAGCAGTTGTTCAAGCGGTTGGCATAGGCCCAGGCTCAGTACCAGTCACCCTAAAGATTCGTACTGGCTGGGATCGTGAACATAAGAATGCGATTGCTATTGCGCAGCTGGCAGCAAAGATCGGCATCTCTTTGTTAACTGTGCATGGCCGCACTAGAGCTGATTTGTATCACGGCGAAGCTGAGTATGAAACTATTGCTGCAGTAAAGAATAGCGTCTCTATTCCAGTGGTAGCAAATGGCGATATCACCACCCCTGAAAAAGCCGAATTTGTTTTAGATACTACTGGCGCAGATGCCATTATGATTGGCCGCGCAGCGCAGGGCCGCCCTTGGATCTTTCGTGAAATTGACTATTACCTCGAAACGGGAGGGAAGTTACCGACTCCTGAAATCAGTGAAATTCAAAATATCATGAATGATCATCTACTGGATCACTATGAGTTCTATGGTGAATATATCGGCCTACGCACCGCTCGCAAACACATAGGGTGGTACTGCAAAGGCTTGCGTGATTCACATACTTTTCGCCAAAGAATGAATACCGCGGATGATTGCAAAACCCAATTACGCATGGTAAATGATTTCTTTAATGAGATGAAATCCCATTCTGACCGTTTACTATTTTTAGAAGCAGCCTAATTTTTTAACATTGACCTATGACTACTAAGCACCCCATCACAGAATGCATTGAAACACAATTACAGCGTTATCTAGAGGATCTCAAAGGCACCCCGCCATCCGATCTGTATCAAATGGTCTTAGCAGTTGTCGAAAAACCCATGCTTGAATTAGTCATGCAGCATGCTAAACAGAATCAATCTTTAGCAGCTCAATACCTTGGTATTAATCGCAATACCTTGCATAAAAAATTGGTTGAACACCAGATCTTAAAATAAAAATCCTCTTAATTACCTACTCCAATATTTACCCTACCAAAAACCTATGATCCATACAGCTCTCCTCTCCGTTTCCGATAAGAATGGCATTGTCCCTTTTGCTAAAGCTCTGCATGAACAGGGTATTAAGCTCATTTCCACAGGCGGAACTGCAAAACTCTTAGCTGAAAATCATCTCCCAGTAGTAGAAGTATCTACTTTGACAAAATTTCCTGAAATGCTCGATGGCCGTGTAAAGACATTGCATCCTATGGTGCATGGCGGCTTATTGGCACGCAGAGATTTCCCAGAGCATATGGCGGCCTTAAAAGAACATGGGATTGATACCATCGATATGCTGGTCATTAACCTGTACCCATTTAATGAAACCGTTGCCCGCAATAACTGCTCTTTTGATGATGCGGTAGAAAATATTGATATTGGCGGACCAGCGATGTTAAGAGCCGCTGCGAAAAATCATCAGGACGTGACAGTGCTGATCTCCCCCGAGGATTACGCACCTGTCTTAGCGGAACTAAAGGAAAATAAGAATGTGGTTTCTTATAAGACTAATCTACGCTTAGCTAAGAAAGTTTTTGCCCATACTGCCCAGTACGATGGCGCTATTGCAAACTACTTATCTTCATTGGGCGATGAGTTAGATCACAAGACACGCTCTGCTTATCCAGAAACCCTGCACCTCGCTTTTGAAAAGGTTCAGGAAATGCGTTACGGTGAGAACCCCCATCAATCTGCTGCTTTTTACAAAGATATTGTTCCTGTTGAAGGTGCGCTAGCAAATTACAAACAGTTACAAGGCAAAGAGTTGTCTTACAACAATATTGCCGATGCTGATTCTGCCTGGGAATGTGTCAAGAGTTTTGCGGATAATGCCGGTGGCGCAGCAGCGTGCGTGATTATTAAACATGCCAATCCTTGTGGCGTTGCGGTTGGCGCGAGCGCACTTGAAGCCTATCAAAAGGCATTTAAGACAGACCCTAGCTCGGCCTTTGGCGGGATTATTGCCATGAATGTACTTTGCGACGGGGCAGCCGCAGAAGCTATCTCCAAGCAATTTGTAGAGGTGCTCATTGCCCCTCGCTTTAGTGATGAGGCAAAGGCTATCTTTGCTACCAAGCAAAATGTTCGTTTATTAGAAATTCCTCTAGGTCACCCTTTTAATGCATATGACTTCAAACGCGTAGGTGGTGGCCTTTTGGTTCAGTCACCTGACTCTAAAAATGTACTGCCAACTGAAATGCGCGTTGTTAGTCAGAGACTGCCAACCCCAAGTGAAATGAATGACATGATGTTTGCGTGGAGGGTTGCGAAATTTGTTAAATCCAATGCGATTGTGTATTGCGCAAATGGCATGACTCTAGGCATTGGAGCAGGCCAAATGAGCCGTGTAGATTCAGCACGAATGGCGAGCATTAAAGCTGAAAATGCTGGTCTTAGCTTGAAAGGCTCTGCCGTAGCAAGCGATGCTTTCTTCCCCTTCCGCGATGGTTTAGACGTTGTCGTTAATGGTGGCGCTAGTTGCGTAATTCAACCAGGCGGCAGTATGCGCGATGAAGAGATTATTACCGCCGCAAATGAACATGGCATTGCTATGATATTTACTGGTACACGCCATTTCCGTCATTAATTTCATACCGAAGCAGAATCCATATTTATGCGCTGGATAGGAATAGACCCTGGTCTACGTACAACGGGTTTTGGTGTCATTGATGTGGATGGCCAAAAACTGACTTATGTTGCCTCAGGAACAATAGAAAGTGGTGATCCAGCCAAAGGTTTGCCTGAACGATTGGGCGCACTCTATGCAGGTGTCAAAGAAGTTTTGGAAACATACCATCCTGAAGCCGCAGCGATTGAAGAGGTATTTCTGAACGTCAACCCCCGCTCTACGCTGATGTTGGGGCAGGCAAGGGGTGCTGTGATTGCCGCTCTAGTTTCTGAAAGACTTTCTGTTGCAGAGTACAGCGCTTTGCGAGTTAAGCAATCCATTGTTGGAACAGGGCGTGCGACTAAGCCACAGGTACAAGAAATGGTGAAGCGCCTTCTAAGATTAAATCGCGCCCCTGGAACGGATGCCTCTGATGCCTTAGGGGTAGCCATTTGCGCAGCGCATCATGCGCAAATTCCTCAAGAAATTAGCAATGCCCTCGCAGCAAAAAAGCGTAGTAAATAAAAAATAGAAACAGGTTAGGATATTCGTATGATTGGTCGTATTCAAGGAATTCTCGTATCGGTTCACCCTCCTCGCCTATTGGTAGACTGTCAGGGGGTCGGCTATGAGATTGATGTGCCCATGAGCACTTTGTACCAGCTACCTGAAGTTAATCAAAAGATCACGCTACTTACCCACTTCCAGGTTCGCGAAGATGCACAGCAGCTCTTTGGGTTTGCTACTGAAACAGAGCGTGCAACATTTAGAGCTTTAATCAAAATTAGTGGCGTAGGTTCACGTACCGCATTAGCCATACTTTCTGGCATGAGCGTCAATGAATTAGCTCAGGCTATTGCGATGCAAGAAGTCGATCGCCTAACCCAAGTACCGGGCATTGGTAAAAAGACTGCTGAACGTCTTTGCTTAGAACTTAAGGGCAAGTTAGCCCCAGACCTTGGTATTACCACTGGCTCACCCCATGTTATTGAGGCAACTAGCGAAATCTTACAGGCACTTTTGGCATTAGGCTATTCAGAAAAAGAAGCTCTTCTCGCCCTAAAGCAAATTCCGCCCGACAGTACAGTCTCTGATGGTATTCGAATGGGCTTAAAGTACCTCTCCAAATCCTAAGTAAACAATACCCACTACACTTATAGTATGGCAATACATACCGAAGACCTGAACTCCATTCCTGAAGATTTTTCTGAAGGGGGATCTGATCGTATTGTGAGTGGTGCAGTAGGTAATGCCGAGGCTGTTTTTGAAAGGGCTTTGCGCCCAAAGCAGTTAGATGAATATGTTGGTCAAACTAAAGCCCGCGCCCAATTAGAGATTTTCATTAGCGCCACTAGAGCACGCCAAGAAGCGCTGGATCATGTCTTGCTATTTGGCCCTCCTGGTCTTGGTAAAACTACACTGGCACACATCATTGCTCGCGAGCTTGGCGTTAACCTACGTCAAACTAGTGGCCCAGTATTAGACAGGCCTGGCGACTTGGCCGCATTACTGACTAACCTAGAAACAAATGATGTGCTCTTTATTGATGAGATCCATCGTTTGTCACCCGTAGTGGAAGAGATCCTCTATCCCGCCTTAGAGGATTACAGCCTGGATATCATGATCGGTGAAGGCCCCGCTGCCCGCAGCGTGAAGATTGATCTCAAACCATTCACCCTGATAGGCGCAACTACTCGCGCCGGCATGCTCACCAACCCCTTGCGCGATCGCTTTGGTATTGTTGCCCGACTGGAGTTCTACACCACGGATGAGCTTACGCAAATCATTAATCGCTCGGCAAATCTACTTAAAGCAAAAATTGACCCGCAAGGCTCTATTGAAATTGCTAAACGCGCCCGTGGAACTCCGCGTATTGCCAACCGCCTGCTCCGGCGTGTACGAGACTATGCTGAAGTTAAAGGCACGGGTGTCATTACCAAAGATATGGCAGATGCCGCACTGAAAATGTTGGATGTAGACCCGAGTGGTTTTGATGTAATGGACAGAAAGTTACTAGAAGCCATCTTGCATAAATTTGATGGTGGCCCTGTAGGTATCGATAACTTGGCTGCAGCCATTGGCGAGGAACGTGACACGATTGAAGATGTTCTAGAGCCCTACCTTATTCAACAGGGCTATTTACAAAGAACCTCACGGGGTCGTGTAGCAACACGTCAAGCCTATGAACATTTTGGATTGAAGCTACCAAGTAGTTTAGATAACTCGGAATAAGCCGAGCAATACAAAGCCACCCCAAGATCAGAAAGAGATACTTGAATCCTTAACCCTTCACAGCTTGGCAGAATTTCTTGAGAAGATCCATCTGCAAGGATGCTGGAGTAATAGGCTTCCAAAGTAGCTCATTCTGATTCACCTGCGTTTTTGAACCCATAGCATCCCGATCTTGGTAGAGCTCATAGTCTCCCAATGCAAAATCTTGGGCCTCACAACCAAACATTTGCGTTTGTGATTTTGATTGGAACTGAATCTTTCTCTTATTTAATTCAATATTTTGAATGCCACTATAGTTAGTAAAAACCGTAACCATGTAATGCACATCATCAAATCTTTTCAAACTAGTGGTGGAAAAAGTAACAATGTTTGATTTATTGGCTGTGTCAGAATACTCGACCCACTCCGCCCTCACAGTAGTCGCAGCAATCAAGGCAAAAAATAATATAAATTTAGCAAGCGAAGTCATTTATTGATCTTCAATTAGCCTAATAGCACCTTAGCAAATTTTCGCTTTCCTACCTGAACTACATAAGCTCCTGAAGACACTTTTAATTGCTTATCAGTAATGGTAACTCCATCAATTTTTACACCGTTTTGTTCAATGTTTCGATTGGCTTCTGATGTGGACGGGGCTAAGCCTGCCGCCTTCAAAAAAGTAGCGATACCCAGTGGCGCACCTTCGAGAATTACTTCGGGAATGTTATCCGGGATGCCACCTTTAGCGCGATGATTAAAATCCTCTAACGCTTTTTCTGCCGCAGAATCTGAATGAAAACGGCTCACAATCTCTTGCCCTAAAAGCACTTTGCAGTCACGTGGATTTCGTCCAGCAGCTACTTCTTGCTTCATCAGATCAATGTCCGCCATAGGGCGGAAAGATAGTAGCGTGAAATAATCCCACATCAAATCATCTGAGATGCTCATGAGCTTACCGAACATCTCGCTAGCAGGTTCACTGATGCCAATGTAATTACCTTTAGACTTACTCATCTTCTCAACGCCATCCAGACCAACCAAGAGTGGCATAGTCAAAATACATTGAGGCTCTTGCCCATACTCGCGCTGTAGCTCACGCCCAACTAGGAGATTAAATTTTTGATCGGTACCCCCGAGCTCCAAATCACTCTTGAGTGCCACAGAGTCATAACCCTGCATGAGGGGATATAAAAACTCATGCACTGAAATCGGCACTCCACTGCGATAGCGCTTCGTAAAATCGTCACGCTCTAGCATCTGAGCAACAGTATATTTAGCTGCCAACTGAATCATTCCACGGGCGCCTAATGGGTCACACCATTCGCTGTTGTAGCGCACTTCCGTTTTCGCTGGATCAAGAACCATACTGGCTTGGCGATAGTAGGTTTGGGCATTGACAGCAATCTCTTCGGCCGTCAATGCCGGACGGGTGGCATTACGTCCAGATGGATCGCCAATCATGCTGGTGAAATCCCCAATCAAGAAGATCACGGTATGACCTAAATCTTGTAATTGGCGTAATTTATTCAGAACAACGGTATGACCCAGATGAATATCCGGCGCAGTAGGATCCAAACCTAGCTTAATACGCAAGGGAATAGCTGTGGCTTGGCTACGGGCTAGCTTTTGGATCCAATCTGCCTCAACCAATAACTCATCACACCCCCGTTTAGTGACTTCAAGGGCTGCAAAAACTTCAGGAGTAAGTGGGTATTTTTGTTCTGGTTTAGCCGTCATGCTGATGAGATTAAGGTGGTTACTTACTAACTGGCTTACTAGTCGGTTAAATTAGTGTTTAGATTGGTAAAGCATAATTGTCGCATCCCTGCGAGCAGAACCTAGATACCTATGAATAAACCGCTTTCCCGTTACATTGGCTTGATGTCTGGCACTAGCCTAGATGGGATTGATGCCGTCTTAGCTAAGATAGGGGGTGAAGGCCATGCAACTATTGAGGAGGCAGTAAGCGTCCCGTTTACCGCCGAATTGCGTAAAACCCTCCTTGACCTGCAAAGTCCTGGCTCCAATGAGATTCATCGAGAAAACCAAGCGGCCAATGCATTGGCGCTTGCTTATGCCGAAACGGTTCAGCAATTGCTCGCTAAGGCTGAACTCCAACCAACAGACATCACCGCAATCGGCGCTCATGGGCAAACCATTCGCCACCAAGCCCACCTTGCTGGTCATCTGGCCTACACCCACCAAACACTTAATGCAGCTCTACTGGCTGAAAAGACAGGGATTGATGTCATTGCCGACTTTAGATCTCGAGACATGGCAGCTGGTGGCCATGGCGCTCCTTTAGTGCCAAGCTTTCATGCCCAGCAATTTACCTCTGATAAAAATACAGCAGTTCTGAACATCGGCGGCATTGCAAACCTCACCCTTCTCCCTGTTAATGGTGAGGTAAAGGGATTTGATTGTGGTCCTGGAAACATGCTTATGGATGCGTGGATTGCAGAACAGCAGGGCCATACATTTGATGAGCATGGTACTTGGGCACTGCAAGGTCAAATTAATGAAGAACTACTCTATCGCATGCTTGCAGATCCTTTCTTTTCTAAGAAGCCTCCTAAGAGTACGGGGAGAGATGATTTTCATCTTGAGTGGTTGGAACAAAAAATCAGTGGTGACAATCTGAATGCAGAAGATGTGCAAGCGACTCTATTACATCTCACAGTCATCTCAGCCCTACAAGCATTAGCGCAGCATGCCCCGCAATCCCAGAAGCTGATTATCTGTGGTGGTGGCGCGCGTAATGCAGCACTTATGGACGCATTTAATGCCAATGCAAATCATTTCTTCACAGTACCGTTCGAAATTGTGACCAGTGATGCCCATGGTATTGATCCGCAATTAGTAGAAGGCCTTGCCTTTGCTTGGCTTGCTTGGGCCCATAAAGAAAAACGGCCGGCAAATCTGCCAGCCGTTACGGGTGCGAAGGGCCCCAGAATTCTGGGCGCTTGCTATCCTGCTTAATTAACCCGAGAAAGAAGATCCACAGCCACAGGTAGTCTGAGCATTCGGATTCTTAATTACAAACTGTGAGCCATTGATATCTTCTTTGTAATCAATCTCAGCTCCCACTAAATACTGGAAGCTCATAGAATCAACCAATAAAGTAACGCCGTTTTTTTCAAACAAGGTGTCATCTTCATTTACAGCATCATCAAATGTGAAGCCATACTGAAAACCTGAGCAACCACCACCCTGAACAAAGACGCGCAATTTGAGTTCTGGATTACCTTCTTCGGCAATCAGATCAGCAACCTTAGCTGCAGCGCTATCAGTAAATACCAAAGGCGTTGGTGGCTCGGCTAAATCTTGTACGGCTTGAGTAGCTAATTCAGTCATGTTTTACTCCTAAATCGAAAGGCAATAGCCCATTTTAGGCTTTTAATACCCATTATGTTGAAAGGTCTTTCCATGCCCAATTATGGGGATACCGCAATCTGAGTCAGTCCGGTAGTTTCGGGTAAGCCAAACATGAGATTTAGGCACTGCACGCCCTGCCCTGAGGACCCCTTTACTAGATTATCCTCAACCACCAAAATTACCAAAGTATCTCCATTTCCAGGGCGATGGACAGCTATTCGCAGGCCATTGCTGCCACGCACAGAACGGGTCTCTGGATGGCTTCCAGCAGGCATGACATCCACAAAGGGTTCATTTTTGTAGAAATCTTCGTAGAGTTTTTGATAATCCACATCCATACCCGCCTGCATCAACCGAACATATAAGGTTGAGTGAATGCCTCGCACCATTGGCGTGAGATGAGGAACAAATGTCAGACCAATTTGATCATGTCCTGCAATCGCTTTTAAACCTTGAACGATTTCTGGCAAGTGACGGTGGCCTTTAACGCCATACGCTTTAAAGTTATCACTCGATTCAGAGTGCAAAGTACCAATCTCTGCTTTACGTCCGGCACCTGATGTTCCCGACTTCGAATCAGAAATAATATGCGTGCCATCAACCAGCTGCTTTCCACCGGTTGATTGGGGCGATAACAGGGGTGCCAAACCCAATTGCACTGATGTGGGATAGCAGCCGGCCAAGCCAACCACGCGCGCTTTTTTTATCGCCTCACGATTGATTTCTGGAAGGCCATAGACAGCTTCTGCCAAAACATCTGGGCAGCTATGTTCCATGCCGTACCACTTTGTAAACTCTTGAGTATCTTTCAAACGAAAATCGGCGGCCAGATCCAAAATCTTAACGCCTGCCGCCAAGAGCTCCTTAGCTTGCGCCATCGCAACACCATGAGGGGTGGCAAAGAAGACGGCATCACACTCGCTCAGTTTTGCATCAACGGGTGTGGTGAACTGCAAATCAATATGGCCACGCAAAGAGGGGAACATCTCAGCGACTGGCATGCCAGCTTCTGTACGAGAAGTAATTGCCTGAATTTCAACCTCAGGATGCTGCGCCAATATACGCAACAATTCCACTCCGGTATACCCAGTGCCACCAACGATGCCAACCTTGATCATGCCATTCTCCAAAATACTGAATACCTAGATTGTAGAAACAAAAAGGGCCGCTTGCGCGACCCCTTCAATAATACTAAGCGACTGAAAGAAATTAGCGCTTGCTGAACTGCTTACGACGACGAGCGCCATGCAGACCAACCTTTTTACGCTCAACTTCACGAGCATCGCGAGTAACCAAACCTGCTTTAGACAGGGCTGGCTTCAAAGTGATGTCGTAATCCATCAATGCACGAGTAACGCCATGACGTACCGCACCAGCTTGACCTGTTTCACCACCACCGCTCACATTTACTTTGATATCAAAGGTTGTGAGGTGAGCTGTAAGAGTCAAAGGCTGACGAGCAATCATGCGCGATGTTTCACGAGCAAAATAAGTATCGATAGGCTTACCATTAACAATGATTTCGCCTTTGCCAGATTTAATGAACACGCGCGCAACAGAGCTCTTGCGACGACCAGTACCGTAATTCCAATTTCCGTAATTAATAGCCATTTGGTTTCCTTAGATCTCTAACGCTTTTGGCTGTTGAGCCGCATGCGGATGACTGGCGTCGCCGTAGACTTTCAATTTCTTGATCATGGCGTAACCTAGTGGGCCTTTTGGCAACATACCCTTCACAGCCTTCTCTAAAGCACGGCCTGGAAAACGGTCTTGCATCTTGTCGAAGTTAGTCGAGCTAATACCACCTGGGTATCCGCTGTGACG
>CAIMZP010000024.1 GCA_903846025.1 uncultured beta proteobacterium
AGGGCTTTTGAGGTGGCTGCACGGCTAGAAAGCTTTACGCTGGCGGCAAAAGAACTGCATCTGACACAGTCTGCCATCAGTCATCAGATTCGTGAGCTTGAGGACTATTTTGGTAAATCATTATTTTTACGTCAGAACCGCAGGGTAGCACCCACAGCAGAAGGTCGTCGACTATTAGATTCACTCTCAAGAGTTTTTGATGTCATTGAAGCGGCCTGCAATGAAGTCACTCTTGCGCCCAGTTCGCAAGTTCTTGCCTTGCACTGCTCACCCAGTTTTGCTGCAAAGTGGTTAAGCCCCAGACTGCCGGAGTTTATTAAAGATAATCCCGACATCACCATTCGATTAACTTCTGGTGCCGACCATATTGATTTATTGCGCAATCAAGAAATTGATATCGCCATCTCTTATCAATTTTCTCATGAGGGTCCCGGAGTAACCTCGCTTTCCCTGGGCGAAGAAAAAATTACACCACTTTGTTCCCCAGATTTGATTGATCCGAATATTCCTGTTGAGGAATTGATGAGCAAATTAACGCTCATCGAATCCTCACTGAATCACCATAGTTGGGAGCAGTGGTTTAAAATCAATCACCTCAAAAATCCCTCAACTAGAAAAATCGCCTTCGATCGTGCGGCCCTCTCAGTATCAGCCGCTGTAGACGGCATCGGAGTTGTACTAGAAAGCATCCGCTTTGCAGAAAGAGAAATTTCACGTGGAGAGTTAGTAGAAATTGGCGCAGGGGTTTTTCTACCAACAATGGATAGAACCCATTTTCTCTCTTTTAAATCCAATACCAAGAACAATCACAAAATTAAACTTTTTAAAGAATGGATTTGCACTAAGGCAGGAGTAGCTACGGAGTGAATTCACCAATATTCTTGTTTATATTAAGTGGAATTTGCTTTTCTAGTGTAGATGCTATTGCTAAGATTCTCGTTCAGGATACCAATCTCATTGCAGTGGTATGGTCTCGATTTTTTGGTCAGCTCTTACTCGCAGCTCCGATTGCATGGTACTTCTTAGGTAAGAATTTTTGGCGTACTCGTCATTTAGGCTTACAGTTATTTAGGTCTTGCTTATTAGTGGCTACTGCCACCTTATTTTTTGCGGGATTAAATTGGCTACCATTAGCAGAAGCATCCTCTATTACTTTCACCGCGCCAATTTGGGTGGCAATTCTATCGGGCTCAATTTTAGGTGAGCGTGTTGGCTTGAAAGAATGGCTAATAGCTGGGGTCGGGTTCTTGGGAATCCTCTTTATTGCTAGGCCGGGGTCGGCTATTTTTCATTTAGCTGCTTTGCTACTTGTCATGATGGCATTTTTGAACGCTATTTTCCAGCTCTATACACGCAAACTCACTCAAGATTCTGCATACACCACCTTTTTTTATAGCGGTATCGTTGGCTTGATAGCCTCAACTGCCTTACTCCCCTATGCGGATCCACTCCCTGTTTTGCCCATCTACGAATATGCCTTATTTGGATTGCTAGGCTTGTTGGGTGGATTTGCACATTTACTGGTTGTACTCGCCTTCTATCAAATGCGGCCTTACAAACTCACCCCGCTGGTTTTCTTGCAATTAATCTGGGCGGTTGGATATGGCTATCTCATTTTTGGACAGCTTCCAGATGGCCTCAGTGCGCTCGGCATGGTTCTCATCGCCGCTTCAGGTATTTGGCTCATCTGGAATCATCACTCTGCAGGCGCTGAGGATCCCAATAAGACTTAATAAAAAAGAGTTCGGCTATTTCTTTAACCAGCTAATGATGAGTTTAGTGACCGCCTCAGGCTGCTCGCGATGTAAAAAATGACCTGCATTATCGACTAGCTGAAAGTCATATTCGCCCGTGAAATACTGCGACTGCTCTAGCATGAGCTCTGCTCTTAGGTCCTCTCGTCCGCAAAGGGCTAATGTAGGAACCTTGATTGGACGCGCCATTTTTTCTCTGACAGCAGCAAGATTGGGATCGGCTTTAGCAGGGTCAAACATCGCGCGGTAATAAGCCAATGTGGCTGCAAGCACCCCTGGCTTTTCTAGCGTTTTTTTCACTGCCTGAATATGCTGTTCATCACGGTGACTTGGAATGGTCCAATAAGCCCAAAGATAATCAATAAATGCTTGATTGTTTGCGAGGATCGCTTTTTCTGGAAGATCGGCCAGTTGAAAGAACCACCAATGAAACGATCGATGAATATGTTTCGGATTGACTAAACTCTCGGTGACTTGACCCGGGTGGGGGACCGCCATGACTACAGCCCGGGTAATCAATTCTGGATATGCTGCCAGTAATGCATAGGCAATGATCGCACCCCAATCTTGACCCACTAAATAAACCGGCTCTCCACCAGAAAGCCCATTAATGAAAGCGGCAATATCTTCTACTAAAGTCGCTTTGTCATAGAAGCCATCTTGAGGAATTTCAGTAGGCGCATAACCACGCAAATAAGGCGTTACTACTCGATAGCCTTGCGCAACTAAAGCGGGTACTTGATGACTCCAAGTGCTCGCAATATCAGGGAAACCATGTAGCAATACTATCAAGGGGCCTTGGCCCTCTTCGTGGTACGCGAATTTGATACCGTTAGCTTCATTATATTTAATAGTCATAGTGTGATCTGTTGGTAATTAAAAGCAAGACGCCGCTTCGAAGCGGCGTCTCTTTAAAAAGCATATCAGTTTGAGCGCATTACATCTTTTTAGTCTTAGCATCCTCTGCATTAAGATATTGAACGCGCCCATTTTCAATAACACCCATCACAACATCCTTAGCCTCAATTGCTTCGTGGTCAGTGGCACTATAAGGTTTAACATAAGTGGTAATCACACCAGGTACAGGCTCATTAAGATTTTGTAACGCCGCCAATACTTTTGGGCCTTCAGTGCTTTTAGCCTGTTTGATAGCAGCCGCCAAGATATAAACAGAATCGTAACCTTGTGCAGCAGAAACTGCCGAAGGCATTAACCCATTTTTAGGTTTGAACTCTTTTAAGTAAGCATCAATAAAGGCCTGACGCTTAGGCGTATTGCCGATCTGAATAAAGGTCTGAGGCATCACTGCACCATCACCATTTTTACCAGCTGTATCGATAAAGCTAGACATAGACAGGGTCCAGCTACCAATAATAGGTTTTTTCCAGCCTAACTTTCCCATACCATTAGCAATTTGAGCTAACTCAGGGCCAATTCCATAAGTCAGGATAGCTTCTGCGCCAGCATTTTTTGCTGAGAGTATCTGAGAAGTCATATCCACATCACCAATGTTGAACTTCTCGACTGCAACCGGAGTAACACCATAGGCCTTAAGCGCTTTTTCCATGTCTTCACGTCCTAACTGGCCGTAATTAGTAGAGTCAGCCAGAATGGCCACCTTCTTGAATCCACGCTTTTCTATGGCCTCTTTAGCGATCATAGGAGCTTGGAGACTATCCCTAGCAGCAATGCGGAAAATATAATTTTCAGGAGCATTAGGAAATTGTTGGGTTACAACTGATCCGGATGGCATTCCAATCACAGGAATTTTTGCATCCTGATAAAAGCGCGAAGAAGCCAAAACCACCCCAGTATTCACAAACCCTAAAACCCCCACAACCTTTGCATTGTTAATAAATTCTTGCGCAATTTGAACGCCGCGCTCATTCTTTGCCTCATCATCCCTTTCGACCAAAACAATTTTCTTGCCAATAACTCCACCGGCAGCATTAATTTCATTGACTGCAATTTTGATGCCAGCGCGGTTACTGACACCCATTGAAGATGAACCACCCGTATAAGGACCTTGCACTCCAAGAATAATATCTTCAGCATAAGCACTGGTTGTAAGCATTCCGATAACTGCTGCTGCATAGATGTGATGACGAATCTTCATACTGTCTCCTAATTTAATGTTGTAATTAACACAACTATCTTTGTTACTATCATTAGTGAAATACATACTAAAGGCAATACAAAAACAAAAAAACTTATTGAGCTAGGGATTACGCTAATCCGAACTGAAAAATACAAATACTATTTACTAAATACTTTTTCCATCTCTCGACGGAACGCAATCGCTTGCTTAGTGCTGTCATAATCAACATCACTCCAACAGACAGGTTTGCCTGCAGGAATATCCTTATTAAGAACCATGCTATGTGCTAGCCCAATTGGGAGAGCGCCCAGCTTCAGTGAATCAGCCGTTGTCATGAGCTTTCCATAAACAGTAAAACCACCTTCACCATCCAATTTCTCGCCCGTCTTCAGAGCTCGTTTAGCGGTGGCAACTACATCACCCCTCCAGTCACCGGTAGCTCCAGTAGCCTCTCCACGAACTGCAATGCTCGCAACAGACGTACCCAATTCCAAACCGATTAAATGGTACGGTTTATACATTGCTGCATATTTACCGGTGCTATCCGTTTTTAAGCCATATTGCGAAAAACAATCCATTACATACTGACTTGGTGCCTCAAAAACGACATACACACCCCAACGCAGGTCGCGAAATACTGGTCGACCATCTCTCTCTACAGAAGAAGTAACTTCAACCGTGCCCTTTTGCGTCAGAATGCCACCCTCAGATACTGGGCGGAAAATATGAGGTAGATCATCCACGCCACAAGGCGGGAACACTAAACCATTGCTGGGGGGAGTAAGGTCGCAACCATTCGATACTGCAGCCATTTCCAGTGCAGATTTAGTGCCATCTAAAAATGAATTAAACATTTGGGCATTAAAGTCACCGCCGGCGACCTGTTCTTCAGAAAACCCGTAGTGACCCCATACCGTATCTGGGGTGGACTGATGATAGATCGGCAAATATTTAGTCCCTTTGCCTGCGCATACCACTTCCATGCCAATAGTTCTGGCCCAATCCACCAGCTCAGCGATGAGAGCAGGTTGATCGCCAGCAGCCATGGAATAAATTACACCCGCTTCTGCAGCTTTGCGAGCCAATAATGGGCCGGCCAATACATCAGCCTCTACATTCACCATGATGACGTGTTTGCGATTCTCAAAGCAGAGCAATGCATGTCGAATGCCTGCTGCCGGACTACCAGTAGCATCAATCACAATGTCGATGAATTCGCTGGCAATCATCTTGTCAGCATCATCAGTAACAAATGTAGCTCCCGACCTGGCTGCATCTTGTAATGAAGTTGCGCTATAACGAGGCGCATCCCACCCCACCCTAGCAAGAGATTCTTTTGCGCGGACAGGCGATAAGTCAGCTACAGCAATCAAATGAATGCCTGGAGTCCGCGGCGCTTGGGAGAGATACATGGAACCAAATTTGCCAGCACCAATGATGCCCACTCGTACGGGGTTGTTATTTTCTCCACGCGCTTTGAGCTTTTGAATAAGGGACATCTAAAAATCTCCAGTTCTTTTTTATAGTAAATGTTTTATTTATTTTTTAAGGCTTCTTTCGCTACCTTGGCGATATTATCTGCATTAACACCAAAATATTCTCGCAATGCAGCTCGAGTATCGCTCCTACCAAAACCATCGGTACCGAGGGTAATATACCCCCTACCCTCAGGAATATAAGCGCGAATACTTTCCGGTAGCGCATGCACATAATCAGTAGCAGCAATAATGGGGCCTCGCGCTTGAGCAAGTACTTGGGTTATAAACGGTAACTCAACACCATTCCCGCCCGAAAGCTTTGCCTGCTCTTGAGCCTTACCATCTCTGGAAAGTTCGCTCCAGCTAGTCACACTAAAAATATCGACGCCAATGCCAGCATTGGCTAATGCATCTGCAGCCTTCAATACTTCAGTCATGATGGCACCAGAACCTAACAAACTTACACACTGCTTGTTATCATCATTTTTAGCTTTCACTGTCTTTAATTTATAACAACCACGAATGACGCCTTCTGCCGCATTGGTAGGTAAATCTGGTTGTGCATAGTTTTCATTCATCAGCGTGATGTAGTAAAACAAATCTTTTTGATCTACCAACATATCTCGCATACCTTGACCCAAAATCACCGCCAACTCTCCAGCAAAGGCTGGATCATAAGCTTTGCAGTTTGGAATAGTGCCTGCAACCAGTTGACTGCTGCCATCTTGATGTTGCAGGCCTTCGCCACCTAAGGTAGTCCTACCAGATGTTGCGCCCAATAAAAATCCCCGTGCACGTTGATCTGCCGCTGCCCAGATAGCATCGCCAATTCTTTGGAAACCAAACATCGAGTAATAGATATAGAACGGCAACATGGCCGTGCCGTGAACACTGTAGCTCGTTGCGGCTGCTGTCCAGCTAGCAATGGCACCCGCTTCACTAATACCCTCCTCTAGGATTTGACCATCCAATGCTTCGCGGTAGCTCAGCACGGAGCCAATATCTTCTGGCTCATAGCGTTGGCCTACGCTGGAGTAAATGCCAACCTGTTTAAATAAATTAGCCATACCAAAGGTGCGCGCCTCATCCGCAACAATCGGCACAACCCGCGGACCTAGCTCTTTGTCTTTGAGCAAATTACCAAGCATGCGCACAAATGCCATCGTAGTAGACATCTCCTTATCTTCTGCCTTAAGTGCAAAAGCAGCATAAGAATTAATATCGGGGATATTTAACTGATCGCAAGTGGAATATCGCTTTGGCAATTGACCGCCCAACTGCGTACGCTGTTGTTTTAGGTACTGCATTTCATGGCTACTTTCTTCTGGCTTAAAGAATGCCAAGCTAGTAGCCTGCTCATCAGTCAATGGCAAATTAAAGCGATTGCGATATTCAATCAAAGCTTCATCGTCGAGCTTCTTTTGACTATGAGTGGTCATCTTTCCTTGACCTGCGTTACCCATACCGTAACCCTTTTTGGTATGGGCCAAGATCACGGTGGGCTGCCCTACATGGTTAGCGGCTGCATGATAGGCGGCATAGATCTTGACCAAATCATGGCCGCCACGCTTGAGTCGATCAATCTGCTCATCGGTCATACCCTGCGCTAGGCGGGAAAGCTCTTCATTCTGACCAAAAAAGTTTTTACGGTTAAAACTGCCATCTTTTGCGGCAAAGGTTTGCATTTGACCGTCAACCGTTTGTGCAAAGGCCTTGACTAAAGCCCCCGTAGTATCTCTAGCAAATAAACCATCCCAATCACTACCCCAAACCAACTTAATCACGTTCCAACCTGAACCACGGAACAGTTTTTCGAGTTCATCAATGATTCTGCCATTACCGCGCACTGGCCCATCCAAACGCTGCAAGTTGCAATTGACAACCCAAACCAAGTTATCCAGTTTTTCTCGCGAAGCCAAAGTGAGCGCACTCATACTTTCCGGTTCGTCCATCTCACCATCACCAAATACCCCCCATACCTTTCTGGTGGTGCAGTCTAATAACTTACGATCAGTGAGATAACGCATAAAACGGGCATGATAGATTGAGCTAATCGGACCAATACCCATGGATCCCGTTGGAAACTGCCAAAAATCAGGCATGAGCCATGGATGGGGGTAACTTGATAAACCTCTCGCACCAGAATCCGGCGCAGTAATCTCACGTCTGTAATGGGCTAAATCATTTTCAGTTAGCCTACCCTCTAAATAGGCACGCGCATATACGCCCGGTGCACTATGCGGCTGGAAGAAAACTAAATCGCCACGCTCTTTTGCATTCCCACCTTCTGTTCGAGCGCGGAAAAAGTGATTAAAACCCACCTCAAATAAGTCTGCGGCACTCGCATAACTAGCTATGTGTCCACCAAGTTCACCATAAGCTTCATTCGCTTTAGCTACCATAGCCAGAGCATTCCAACGCATCAATGATGCCAATTTTTCTTCTGTTGCCAAATCTCCAGGGAATTCTGGCTTCTCATCAACAGGAATGGAATTGATATAAGGGGTAACCAAATCAGGCACCCAATTAATCTGATTTTTATTGGCCAGCTTTACTAAATTATCTAAAATAAATTTAGCACGCTCACTATCACCAGACGCAAGCAAATCCATAAACGCCTCATTCCACTCGGCAGTTTCTGCGGGATCCCTATCGATGTGCTCAAGGCTTAAGTACTTCTTGATGTCAGGCGCGTTCATGAAAATTTCCTTTGGATCATCGTTGTTCTGGCTCTACAAAACTACTTTACGAAAATCAGCCAATAATTGAGCAAGATAGGTGGTGAAATGGGTTGCCAACGCACCATCAATTACGCGATGATCTGCCGTCATTGATAGAGGGCATATTAGACGAGGTGCAAATTGGTCGCCATTCCAAACTGGCTTCATAGCAGACTTGTTTACTGCCAGAATGGCTACCTCAGGAGCATTAATGATGGGCGCACAATAAGTGCCGCCAATACCACCTAATGAAGAAATCGTGAAGCTTGCGCCCTGCATCTGATCTGGTTTTAAATTGCCTTCCCGAGCTAGCTTAGCTAGAGCAGCTGTTTCTTCCGCAATTTCCAAAATACCTTTTTGATCTACATTACGAATCACTGGTACCACCAAGCCCGCATCAGTATCTACTGCAAAACCAATATGGAAATATTTTTTGAGGATAAGATCTTCGCCGTCAAGGGAAGAATTGAATGTGGGATATTTTTTTAATGCGGCTACTGCAGCTTTAATTAAGAACGCCAATAGCGTGATCCTGACCCCATCTTTTTTAGAGTCTGAGTTAAGGCGAGTACGAAATGCCTCCAAATCAGTGATATCAGCGTCATCGTGATACGTCACCGCCGGAATCATGACCCAGTTTCGGGCTAGATTTGCTGCAGAAACCTTTTGAATACGTGTCCGTGGCTGGCGCTCAATCTCACCAAACTTAGCAAAGTCTACTTTAGGCCACGGCAGAATATCAAAGCCCAAACTCCCGGAGTTAGGACGCTCAGATACTAAGACCATAGATGTCATCGTGCTCTTAATGAATTGCTGAATATCTTCTTTGGTAATCCGACCCTTTAAGCCAGTGCCAGAAACTTTTTGAATATCAACACCAAATTCGCGAGCAAATTTTCGCGCAGAAGGACTTGCCCAGGTTTTACGTCCGTCAAGATTTTGTTTTACATCCAGACGAGGAATGGCCTCCGATGACTTTATTACAGGTGCCTCAATGGCTTTAGCCTTATTGATGATCTCTATTGTGGTCGATTCAATTTTTTGAACATCGCCCGCTACATCCGCTTTTTCTTCAGCTTCCTCAAGAATAATTACTGGACCCCCTTGAGAAAGCAGATCCCCTATCTTGACTTTGATTTCCTTAACAATGCCGGCATGAGAAGAAGGCACATCCATGGTGGCCTTATCAGACTCCAGCGTGAGAATGGATTGCTCCTTCTGAACTTGATCGCCAACCCGCACCAAGACCTCAATCACGGGAATATTTTGATAGTCCCCGATATCAGGAACAACAACCTCAATAGCCAAAGCCCCTCCCCCAAAAAGCATCAAAAGTAAACATGGAAGTTATTTTGGAATAATCCCACCAAAATAGGATGCTAATTATTGGCTTAAAATCTTAATTTTCAGCATAATATGCTGATACATATCAATATTAAGGAATTTTATGAAACTAGATACGATAGATATCAGAATATTGAATGAATTGCAAAACGACAGCTCTCACAGCAATGTAGAGCTGGCTAAGCGGGTTCACCTGTCACCCTCCCCCTGCCTGATGCGGGTCAAGGCCCTAAAAGATAAGGGGGTTATCAGGAACTATGTAGCCCTGGCAGACCCAAAAGTTCTCGGACTTGGTCTGAATGTTTTTATCTCCATCAGCCTGAAGGAGCAATCCAAAGAGGCTTTAGCCGAATTTGAGAAGCGTATTTCCGAACATGATGAGGTCATGGAATGCTACCTCATGACCGGAGATAGCGACTATCTCATCCGCGTCGCAGTTGCTGATATGGATGCCCTCGAAAAATTTATTTTGGAACAACTAACACCCATTGCCGGCATTGAAAAAATTCGCTCGAGCTTTGCCCTGAAACAAGTGCGGTATAAAACCGCTTTACCACTCCCTAAGTAAGTTGAGTGCAAAACTCGTTATTCCATTTAGCGTAGACTTGCAATATTCAATTTAGAGACAAAATTTAGAAAGATACCTATGAGCCAAAATAATAAAGTAGCCCTCGTTACCGGAGCGGGCATCGGAATCGGAAGAGCAGCTGCTAAAGCTCTTCTCAGAGGTGGTTACCAGGTAGTGCTCACTGGGCGCAATCTCGATAAGCTGCAAAAAGCTATTAGCGATATTGGCGGCACATCAGAGAACTGCCTAGCGGTTGCCTGCGATGTAGGTAAACCAGAACAGGTGAAAAAACTCTTTACGGCACTCAAAGAAAAGTTTGGTCGTATAGATGTACTTTTTAATAATGCCGGTATTGGTGCCCCTGCTATTCCGATGGAAGATTTGACTTACGAGCAGTGGATGAATGTAGTCAATGCCAATCTTTGTGGTGTATTCTTATGCTCGCAAGAAGCAATTCGTATGATGAAATCTCAGTCCCCACAAGGTGGCAGAATTATTAATAATGGTTCAATCTCTGCCCATGCTCCCAGACCAATGTCAGCACCTTACACAGCAACCAAACATGCGATCAGCGGCCTAACCAAAACCATCGCACTCGATGGACGTCCTTTTAATATTGCTTGTGGACAAATTGATATTGGAAACGCAGCCACTGAAATGACCGAAAGAATGGCTGCTGGCATCATTCAGGCAGATCAATCTATTAAGATTGAGCCACGCATGGATGTTGATCATGTTGGCCAAGCAGTGTTACATATGGCTCAACTGCCATTGGAGAGCAATATTCTCAATATGACCATCATGGCTACGAATATGCCTTTTGTTGGTAGAGGTTAAGCAAATGCCCTTTTGAATTATGCATTTAATTGATAGATCAAAATAAAATTGTTTAATCCTCCATTTCGCCCTCATCAATTAATACCGATCTTAAGTCTTGTATTTTTTGCTTCACTATTACTTTATGCGCATAAATTTAAACCTGAGGGGCGCATAAATGCTACTTGGCAAACTGCAGTAAATGAAACAATAGAGGAAGAATTTTGCGCGAATGTTAAAAAAGATCTTAATGCCTGGGATGTATCAGAAAACGTCGTTTACAGAAAAAGCTTTGAAACACAGTTAAAAACTACGATATCAAATATAAAAGCAAGTCTAGGCTATTTTCCGAAATTATTTACCGTGCCCCCAGAATTTCCAATTAAATATTACTTTGATGAAAGCAATACTCTTTCCTGCGATGGCGCAACTGCAAAGTGGTTAATACTGGTTCCCCAAACATAGATGACATAAGGACCCCTTTTGTTCACATCATTCTTCAGGGCCATTCCTTAAAGTAATACTCAAAAAAATACCCGACTTCGTAGACGGGTATAAATTTGAAACTAGCTGGAGACTATGCCTCTATTGTGCCCTAATATCCCAAAAAGATAAAAACAAATTATTTCCCCCGCAAACCAAGATTATTCCGAGCTTTAGCTTAAGTTTAGGTTCTCTGATTATGAGAGCAGACTGGCGTTACTTAAAGTAACGCTCAAATGACAAAACCCCCACCATTTCTGATGAGGGTTTTAGGTTAAAGCTTAGCTTACTTAATTACTGCGGATGAAACTAGCTGCTTAATCATGCGACGGTAATAAGGACGAATAGGACCTGGAACTTGGCTCATGACCACTACGGCTAATTGCTCTTTTGGAT
>CAIMZP010000025.1 GCA_903846025.1 uncultured beta proteobacterium
ACTCTTTCCCTACACGACGCTCTTCCGATCTCTGGTAAAGATGCTGGAATATTTCAGGCTGGATTGCAAACAAAAAATGATCAAGCCACTTTGGCTCTTGAAATAATGAGTGCGACCATGGAAAAATTTATTGCTAGTGGCGCGACTATGTCGGAGCTTGCTGCTGCTAAATCAAATCTGATCAATGGCTACCCATTAAGAATCGACAACAACCGAAAGTTGCTCGACAATATTTCGTCAATTACATGGAATAAATTACCGCTCGATACAATGGAAACTTGGACCGCTCAAGTAGAGGCAGTTACCCTTGAGCAGGTAACTGTTGCGTTCCAAAAATATCTTGCAATGGATCGAATGAAGATTGTAGTTTTGGGAGCAAAAAATAAGTAAACCAGAGAAACCATTCAAGGCCTCTTCTCAAGGGCATCGCCTTGAGCTTCCAAAAAAGGTGCGAATCATTGGGGGGGTTTGGCGCAGTCGTTTGTTATCCGTTTTAGATTTGCCGGGATTACGCCCCACTACAGATCGTATTCGAGAAACGCTTTTTAATTGGCTTGGACAGGATTTAACTGGTTTATGTTGTTTAGATTTATTCGCAGGTACTGGCGCCTTAGGTTTTGAGGCTGCATCGCGGCACGCACAGATCGTGACCTTGATTGAAAAGGACAAAAAAGCCCATGCTAACCTTCTAGTTAATTTTTCTGCCTTGCAATCTTCACCTGTTCCAGGTGTGGTCCATATTTTGCACAAAGATAGCATAGAGTTTTTAAAACAACAGGCCGATCAATCAAGCAACCTCATTTTTATTGACCCCCCTTTTCAGGAAGAATTCCTATTTGAGGAAGCGGTAAGGCAAGCCGGACGTATTTGCGATGACAGCACTGGTGGCGGTATATATGTAGAATTTCCTGCTAATCGCTCTCGCGAGCAGGTTGAAGCTCTCTTGCCTGAATGGCACTGTGGAAAGTACCTAGAGGCTGGTCAGGTAAAAGCCTGTCTATTTCGATCTGGAAGGAGCTAAACTCTTGCCTGTAGCTGATAAAGCCTTAGGAGAGTTATGACTGTTGCCGTATATCCAGGAACATTTGATCCATTTACTCGTGGTCACGAGGACTTGGTTCGCCGCGCCTCGAGTGTTTTTGGTGAGTTGATTGTTGGGGTGGCCGATAGTCGCAGCAAACACCCATTTTTCAATCTAGAAGAGCGCATTGAGATTGCTCAAGAAGTTCTCGGTCATTACCCCAATGTGAAAGTTGTGGGTTTCTCTGGGTTATTAAAAGACTTTGCTCGTGAGCATCATGCCCGCGTCATCGTTCGTGGCCTGCGAGCCGTCTCTGATTTTGAGTATGAGTTTCAGATGGCCGGAATGAATCGCTATCTTTTGCCTGATGTCGAAACTTTATTCTTAACGCCGTCTGATCAGTATCAATTTATCTCCGGTACCTTCGTGCGTGAAATTGCTTCAATGGGTGGTGACGTCGGCAAGTTTGTTTTCCCGTCTGTCGAAAAATGGTTGATAAAAAAGACCGCAATTCTCAATCAAAGTAAAGAGTAGGTTTAGCGAGCGCTTTATATGGCCTTAATGATCACGGACGAGTGCATCAACTGTGATGTGTGTGAACCAGAGTGTCCAAATGATGCTATTTATATGGGGTTGGAGATATATGAAATCAATCCTAGTAAGTGCACTGAATGTGTTGGGCACTTCGATGCTCCACAGTGCCGTCAGGTTTGCCCGGTTGATTGCATTCCGCTTAACCCTGAGTTTCCGGAAAACCAGATGCAGCTTATGGCGAAATACCAGCTCCTGACCGCTGTTCTTAAAGCGGAAGTTGCCAAGTAGTGCTGATAGCCAGTTAAATTGCCTTGGAATGCAGCTCAAGCATTGCTGCTTGACTATCGCCTTTTAAGAATAAGGGCAGAATCTGCAAACCATTTTGAATACTGGAATCGATTTTCTGTTGCTCCGCCTTCAAAGGCCTTCTTAAAACGTAGTCAGCGACATCCATAGGATGTCCAGCATCGGCAAGATCACGTGGATGGCCTATTCCTAGGCGCAGGCGCCAATAGTCAGGAGTACCAAGGTGGGCTTGTATGTCTTTTAAGCCATTGTGCCCACCAGTACCCCCGCCTAGCTTGATACGCGCTGCACCAGGCTTCAGGTCTAACTCGTCCTGCACTACCAGGATATCTTTGGGTAAAATTTTATGAAAGCGACAAAGCGCAGCAACTGCTTGGCCGCTTAAGTTCATGTATGTACTGGGTTTTAGCAAGAACAGGTCCTCACCATCCCATTTAGATTTAGCCACCTTGCCATTAAATCGCTTCTCAGTTTCAAAACGGGTATTTAACTGTTTTGCGAGGGCGTCTACAAACCAAAAGCCAGCATTGTGCCGGTCTTCTATGTGCTCTTCACCTGGATTGCCAAGGCCAACAATTAATTTAGTCATGATGAGATTTTCAGAGTAGAAGCATAGCCCAAAAAAGAAAACCCGCAAAAAGCGGGTTTTCTTTGATGTAAAAATGCAGCTTTAAATAATTAAGCTTTATCTTTTGGCGCTTCACCAGCAGGTGCAGCAGCCGGTGCTGCTTCAATATCTGCAGATTTCACGGTTGGAATACGTGCATTGGCCAACACTGGGTTTTCTTGCTCAATATGCAATACCAAGGTAACCCCTTTTGGCAATGTAATGTCTTTTGCATGAATACCGCGACCAACTTCTATGTTTACCAAGTCCACTTCAATAAACTCTGGCAAGTCTGCTGGCAAGCAAGAAACTTCCAATTCTGTTGCGATGTGGCTGATGGCAGCGCCTTGCAATTTGACCGCAGCTGAAATTTCCGCATTGCTGAAATGTAATGGAACGCGCATGTACACTTTTTCAGTAGCAGAAACACGCTGAAAGTCGATATGCAAAACCAAAGGCTTAAATGGATGCATCTGGTAATCGCGTAAAAGCACTTTTTGTGCTTTACCGTCGATTTCGAGATCAAGGATGGATGAGTGGAATGCTTCCTTGCGGAGAGCATGAAATAGTGCGTTGTGATCCAATTCAACAGCTAGAGCGGCGTCTTTGCCGCCATAGATAATTCCCGGAGTTTTACCGGAGTTGCGCAGACGGCGGCTCGCACCCGTTCCCTGTACGCTTCTTTCAAAGGCTACTACTTTCATATTTAATTCCCAAAATAAAGGTTAATTTCCGTTCGCGACCAAACAGAAAAGCCTTTGATTATATCGTGGGATTTGAGCTTTCTGCTGAGAAAAGCCTCAAAATTGCCAAATACTAGGATAAAACAGTAATTTTGGCTTTATTCAGCAAACATGGACATGACAGAATCGCCCCTGCTAATGCGGGAAAGGGTTTCGGCCAAAATAGGAGCTACGCTTAGTTGACGAATTTTGGTTACTTTCATGGCCTCTGGAGTGAGGGGGATGGTGTCGGTAATCACTAATTCATCAAGTTCTGAAGCGACAATACGAGCAACTGCATCACCCGAGAGTACTGCATGAGTACAGTATGCAGTTACACCCTTGGCCCCGCGCTCTTTAAGAGCTTCAGCAGCCTTGCAAAGCGTTCCACCAGTATCAATGATGTCATCCATGATGACGCAATGGCGACCTTCTACTTCGCCGATTAAATGCATGACTTCAGAAACATTGGCTTTAGGACGACGTTTATCAATAATTGCTAAATCTGTGCCTAATTGTTTGGCCATCGCACGAGCGCGCACTACGCCACCAATATCGGGAGAAACAATGATTAGGTCTTTTTGGGTTTTCTGACCTTGTAGATCGCTTAGCAAAACAGGGGAGGAGTAGATGTTATCCACCGGGATATCGAAAAATCCCTGAATTTGGTCGGCATGGAGATCCATGGTCAAAACTCGCTCAACACCTGCAACGGATTGCAACATGTTCGCAACGATTCTCGCCGAGATAGCAACACGAGCTGAACGCGGGCGACGATCTTGTCTGGCATAACCGAAGTAAGGAATCACTGCGGTTATGCGACTTGCTGATGCTCGTTTAAGGGCGTCAATCATGATCATGAGCTCCATCAAACTATCATTGGTTGGGGCGCAAGTGGACTGAATAACAACAACATTTTTACCGCGAACATTTTCTTGAATTTCTACTTGAATCTCGCCATCCGAGAAGCGGCCAACAAAGGCTTTTCCCATGGGGAGATTGAGTTCTTTGGCAACAGCATGAGCCAGAACCGGATTTGCATTGCCTGTAAAAAGGGTCAATAACTCAGCGTTCATGTGGGCGGACATAGTCTATTTTAGGATTTTGGTAGAGGTCGAATGGATGTCATTTAGTCGTATCTACAGTGTTTGGCAGGGGAAGAAGGATTCGAACCTTCGCATGCTGGAATCAAAATCCAGTGCCTTAACCAGCTTGGCGATTCCCCTACAGGTCATTCTGAAGACATCAAATTGTAAGCGGGATTCTTATTTAGCCCCCGAACAATCCGACCTACCCATCCTTTTGGAAGATTTTGCAAAAGACTTTCTAGTTTTGCGACATCCATCTTAGGGTCCAAGATGGTAAATACGCTACTTCCAGAACCAGACATACAAGGCAGTGAACCCGGTAATGCTTGGCAAATCCAATCTAATGCTTGCTTCACTTCAGGACAAATCCGCATCGCCACTGCTTGACAGTCGTTGGACTGATTTGACAATGGTGATGCAAGAAAGCCATCTATTGTAATCGGAGCATGATCCCGGGTCAATTGCGGGTCTTCAAAAATTCGAGAAGTGGCTATCCCTTTATTTGGGAAAATCACTAAAAATTTTTGGGTTTTTAGGGTAATTTCATGTATTTTTTCACCAACCCCTTCAACAAATGCATTTTTTCCGAAGATAAAAAATGGTACATCTGCCCCCAGCCTCAAACCTAGTGCGCTTAAAGTAGTTCTGTCGAGATTGAGCTGCCATAGATGATTGAGGCCAATCAGGGTGGTAGCAGCATCTGAGGATCCCCCGCCCAGGCCGGCCCCCATTGGAATTTCTTTTTTGAGAGTAATTTCTACGCCACTACTTATGCCGCAAAAATCTTTCAATAGTTGTGCTGCACGTACCACCAAATCATGTTCAGGGGCCACTCCATGAATAGGGTTTACTCGGCGAATCTCATTGTCCGCGATTAAATTAAGACTGAGGATATCGCACCAATCAATCAGTTGAAATGCGGATTGAAGTAAATGATAACCATCCGCACGACGGCCAATGATATGTAGGAAAAGATTGAGCTTAGCTGGAGAGCGAAGCTCCAATAGATTTTTTTTATTTCTGGAGTCACTCATTCGGATTGTCAAATACTAGGCGAATATCAATCGACCCGATATTAGAACTGCGGGTCATAGAGAGCTTTTCTAGGCGACTAGAGTTACCCCAGACGTAACTGAGAGTCCAGCCATCTTGAGAAATCTTACTCACCTGACCATTGCTATTGCGCTCCACACTGGCATTGCTGCCGGAGCGTGTTTGACCCCTTAACCAGTCTGATAATCCTCGCGCTGGTAAGGGCAAACCTAAGGCATTTTGAAGTAGCGTATCAGCATCTACGGCCGTAGTTATTTGTCCGTTTCGTTCGAGTGATGCTTCTCCTGGCTTGATCGTAATTTTGGCTATGGATCCGCCAACTGGGCTACGAACCTCTAGTACATCAGTCAGGGCATCTTGAGTTAATGTAAATCCACCGGACCCACCTTGATTATTGGCATCAGTAATTCCTGTAACTTTTACAGAAAAACGCCCATCCCATGAGCCTTTAGCGGCTTGATCATCTAGAGACCAATCTGGCTTGAGGCGCCTTAAAGTTTCCATCAAAGTTGGATTGTTAGCATCCAATTTTTGTCCTTGTCGCCAGATATCTTCAGCCTCTGAAGGGCGCTTCATG
This sequence comes from uncultured beta proteobacterium, assembly GCA_903846025.1. Taxonomy (GTDB): domain Bacteria; phylum Pseudomonadota; class Gammaproteobacteria; order Burkholderiales; family Burkholderiaceae; genus Polynucleobacter. The sequence continues at coordinate 5,909 of CAIMZP010000025.1, forward strand.
GTCCAAAGAACTTCTCCAATGTGCGCCGCAATATCTGCTTCAGGTTTTATATTAAAAGCCTCTTGCAACTGTGCAAGAGCTAGCGCATTTTTACCCATGCGGAAATTCACCCAGCCTAAACTATCTAGGATAAAACCATCTTTAGGTGAGAGCTGATGTGCCTTGCTGATCAGCTTAAATGCCTCAGGTAAATTCGTATTACGATCGGCAAGGGAGTATCCCAATGCATTAAGACTGTTAGCATCGTTTGGATTGGTACGCAAAATAGTACGTAAGGTTTTCTCCATAACCTCACTGTGCCCGGATTTTTCTGCAGACATGGCGTAGGTATAAAGGGTGCCTGGATCTTTTGGTAGGGGATTTACCGCAGAAACAATTGCATAAAAGGCATGCAAGGCATCTGACTCATCATTTGCCTTAGAAATTAGCATCTGAATCTGTTGTAGGGTAATTTCGCGTTGCGCAGCTGTTTGCTGATTGAGTAGAGAAATAGCTGGTTTTACAGCATCTGACCAGCGTTGATTCAAAATAAGCAGAGTTACAAGTACTTCCTTCGGCTTGGTTTGCGATGGATCTGCCAGGCTGTCCCATGTTTGTGCAGCTTGAAGGGCTAGGTCTGGTGAGCCCGCAGTAATGGCTATCTCCATAGCGCGTTGGGCTAAGCGGGGGTCATTTAGCTGGCGAGCAAGCTCCAGATAGGTGCTGTAGGCTAGTCCAGCCTCACCGCGTTGCAAGGCAATTTCAGATGCCAGGACTCCAAAGACGGCTTCCCCATTTTCAAGGGTATTGGTTTTTGCAACAACCAAGGTGCTCGATAGGCTGATGCCAATCGATGTCGTCAGTAACAAGCACCGCAAAAGCGGTTTGAATGCAAATTTGGTCATAAGCACATTCTAATCTGCGAATCTACAATCCATACTTATGCCTGAACTCCCAGAAGTCGAAGTAACTCGCCTTGGAATCCTGCCCCACTTGGAGGGGAGGAAGATGTCCGAGGTCAAAGTTATCGATGGCCGCTTACGCTGGCCAGTGCCAAGTAATTTAGCCAAAATCCTTCCTAGTCAAAAGGTGTGGGGCATAGAGCGGCGTGGCAAGTACCTGTTAATAGAAATGGATACAGGCTACCTCTTAGTTCATCTTGGAATGACGGGAACTTTGCGAGTGCTCCCAAGTAGTGATCCTCTAAAGATACATGATCGCATTACCTTTGAATTTGGCAAAATCAGCCTACGTCTTCATGACCCCAGAAAATTTGGAGCAGTTTTATGGCACCCAAAATCCAAAGGGCCAATCGAGCAATTTCCCCTTTTACAAAAATTAGGGGTTGAGCCTTTTTCTCCAGGGTTTGCTGGTGAGCAAGGTGCAGATGTTCTGTACAAGTCTTCTCGTAATCGAAGTATTGCAGTAAAGCAGTTTTTGCTAGCAGGGCAAGCAGTTGTTGGGGTTGGCAATATCTATTGTTCAGAAAGCTTATTTGAGGCGGGCATTCATCCAGCAAAGGCAGCCGGAAAACTGACGCGCCCTCAGTGCGCTCGCCTAGCCAGTGCCATTAGACTAATTCTGAAAAAAGCCATTGAAGCAGGGGGCAGCTCACTAAAAGACTTTGTAAATAGCGAGGGGGAGCCAGGACATTTTATGGTTCAGACTAAAGCATACGATCGGAAGGGCCAAGCTTGTAAAGTCTGCAAAACACCAATTAAACAAATCGTCCAAGGACAACGATCTACTTATTTTTGCCCTCAATGTCAAAAACGTTGATCACTACTTTCTCAAAAAGGCTCATTGACTGGTATAGGCATGAGGGGCGCGAGGGATTGCCTTGGCAAGGAGTTAGAGATCCCTATGCAGTTTGGATTTCAGAAATCATGTTGCAGCAAACTCAAGTAGCAACAGTCCTAGAGCGGTACCCACGCTTTATGAAGCGATTTCCTACAGTGAATCGCTTGGCTGTAGCGCCCATAGATGACGTTTTAGCTGAGTGGGCTGGTTTGGGTTATTACTCACGCGCTCGTAACTTACATGTATGCGCGCAGCAGGTGGTTAAGCTCTTTGATGGAAAATTTCCAAGCGATCCTCTATTGCTAGAGCAATTGAAGGGCATTGGCAAATCTACTGCTGGAGCGATAGCTGCTTTTGCGTTTCATAAACGAGCGCCAATCTTGGATGCAAATGTAAAGCGGATCTTAGCGCGCTTATTCGCAATTGAAGGAGCGATTGCATCAAAGCAAGTGAGCGACCGTCTCTGGGTGTTGGCTCAAGACTTGCTTCCAGGCAGCCCTAAAGACATGCCGGCTTATACACAGGCTTTGATGGACTTTGGAGCGACCTGGTGCACTTCACGTAAGCCAGTCTGCTTGACTGATACGCACCAGTGCCCATTTGTTAAAGATTGTCAGGCTAACTTAAGTAACCAGGTACTTTCCCTCCCTCAAAAAATAGTAAAAGCCAAATCTCCGGAATTTGATTGCGACATGCTATTGATGCGACATGGGGATATGGTCTTGTTGCAAAAACGCCCTGATAGTGCGATTTGGGGCGGCCTTTGGTCGCTACCAGAATCTACATGGCGAGCTAAGACTTCAGGTAGCTTGAGCGGGTCCCAGCCCACGCTAGGGGCGCTATTGAGTCTGACATTACCAGAGGAAAATAGCGCAGCGGTATTAAAGCAATGCAAGATACCGCAACGTGGAAATTATATTAAACATATTTTTACTCACAGGCGCCTGTGGATACAAATCTGGCACGTTAATGCGCTTGATGCCATATTATTTTCTCAGTCAAATTTAAGGTGGATACCACTTCGCCAGCTAGGACAGTTTGGCTTGCCGCAACCTGTTAAATTGCTATTGCAGGAATTGAGTCTAATTCGCGATGGCGAGTTAAAAAGCTAATTTGAAGGTCAGCCAATTCTTTGCGCGCATAAAAATGTTCGCTAATACGTTTCACTAAATAGACTGAGCGGTGTTGGCCACCAGTGCAACCAACGGCGACAGTCAAATAACTGCGACCATCGGCAATGTAGTGAGGTAACCATTTTTCAGTAAACTGAATAATGTCCTTTTCCATGCTCACAACCTCAGGAATCTTTTCGAGAAACTCTTGAACCAGCTTATCTTTCCCAGAAAGGGGTCGAAGATCTTTTTCGTAGTGTGGATTAGGGAGGCAGCGCACATCAAACACTAGGTCGGCCTCACTAGGCAAGCCATTTTTGAAGCCAAATGATTCAAAAATCACTGATAGACCAACTGATTTATCTTTTAATAGATCCTGAATCCAGAGGCGAAGTGCATGAGCAGGGAGATTGCTTGTATCAATTCCATGTGCTTGACTACGTAATGGTTCCAGCAAGCTTCGCTCAGCATCTATTGCCTCGGTTAAGGTGGCCGATTGAGTTTTTTCAGTATTGACAGAGAGCGGGTGGCGACGACGGGTTTCTGAAAATCGCGCAATCAAGGTATTGGTATCGGCGTTTAAGAAAAGAATCTTCACCTCATGATTGCGACGGAGATTTTCTAGAATAAGCGGTAGTTCAGAGATTGACTGACCACGACGCGCATCAATGGCTACAGCCACCCTCTCACTTTTTTCATTCTCCAGTGTACTAATTAAGCTTTCCAATAGGGGCACGGGAAGGTTATCTACACAATCGTAACCCGCGTCTTCAAAAGCTTTTAGAGCAACGGATTTACCTGAGCCCGAAATTCCGGTAATCAGATTAATTTGCATATTAAAGTAGGCGGCCTTGAAATTTAACTGAGTCGTTTTCAGCATTCATTTGTAGACGCTGCCGCTCAATAAATTCTTTTAGGGTGTCAATACCGCGTAACTGCAAAATAGTATTTCGTACAGCAGCTTCAACCAGTACCGCCAAATTTCGACCTGCAGCCACTTGAATTTTTACAGTTCGAATACCAACACCCAAGACATCAATATGCTGAGCTTCTAGCGGTAAGCGTTCAAACTCGCCATCAGTGCGGCGCACAAGCTGAACAATTAAACGTAGCTTTAATTTGCGACGGACTGCAGTTTCACCAAAAATCGTTCGAATATCGAGTAGGCCCAATCCGCGAACCTCCAAGAGATTACGCAAAATAACTGGGCAACGACCTTCAATGTAATCTGGACCAAGTCGTGCAAAATCTACTGCATCATCAGCTACAAGACCATGACCCCTAGAAATCAACTCAAGCCCCAATTCGCTTTTGCCTAGACCTGATTCGCCCATGATTAAAACACCCAAGCCCAGAATATCCATGAAAACGCCATGCATAGTGATTTGGGGGGCGCCAATCTTAGTGAGATAGGTACGCAGATGGTCAATAACTTCTGCTGCAGAGATAGGTGTGGTGAACAAGGGAGTGGAGGATCGTTGGCAGAATAGCTGCAGGTCAGGATCAGCAGATTTGCCATTGGCCACAATAACGCATGGGGGTGTTTTTGAGATGAGGCTAGATATTTGTTCTTGTTTTTGTTTATGCTCAAGCGCAGCATGGTAGTCCACCTCTTGATCACCGAAAATTTGAATACGACTAGGGTGAATGAGATTTAAGTGGCCGACTAAGTCCGAGCTAGCCGCCGCTGCCTTTACAGCCTCTGGAGGAAATGTGCGATCCGCACCTTCTAGGCCGCCAATCCATGACAGCTTCAAATCTGAAACATTGTCATCAAAAATCTGCTGTGCAGTTACTCCCTCTAAAAGCAAAGGCTGAGTCATGAGGGTGAGCCCCAAGTTTGGAGCATCTGACATACAACATCAGGACTACTTTCAGTATTTAGTGACTTGCGGGCATCTGGGTCTGATAAAAGTTGCGCAATGGAGGATAAAATTTCAAGATGTAGCTGAGTTGCTTTTTCAGGGACTAATAGAAATATCAAAATGGAAATTGGTTCGCCATCTGGTGCAAGAAATTCAATTGGGTCTCGGAGCCTAAAGAATGCAGCAACAGGTTGCTTAAGCCCCTTGACTCGACCATGAGGAATGGCTACCCCTGCGCCTAGGGCGGTTGATCCCAAATCTTCGCGGGCATTGAGGAAGCCAACAATTGCGTTGGGATCCAAACCAGTTTTTTGGGAAAAAATAGCTCCAGCAGCTTCAAATACATCTGCTCTGCTTTTGGCAGGATCATCTAGCGCAATGCGGTCTAGGGTAAAAAGATCAGTCAGGACATTCATATCAAATGATTATATGTGTCCTGAGGCAAGCAATTACTCAAAATGTTTGTCGTGATAGTGATCTTGTATTTTTTCTTTGTGTTTTACGACCTGACGCTCGAGTTTATCAACAACCGCGTCCATGGCGTGATACAAATCAGCATTATGGGCCTCAGCAAAAAGTTCTTTGCCTTTGAGGTGGATGGTGATCTCAGCGCTTTGGCGAAGATCTTTCTCTTTGGCATTATCGATAATCAGGAAGGCTGATGCGTCGAGCACATGATCAAAGTGTTTTCGAACTTTAGCCAAACCTGTCTCAAGGTGGGTACGCATGGCTGGAGTAACTTCTACATGACGGCTATTAATTTTTAAATTCATCAGCAGCTCCTATTTAATATGCTTGCACAAACAGGGACAGGGGTGTGCAGCAAGCCCCTTCAATACTTAGAGTCATTTTTCTAGGAAATTTATACCCATGCCTCCAGCGTATCAGCGATTTTGCTGAAAACCAAGGGGGCAGATCATGTTTAGCTAATAAAATTTCCCAAAGGAAATACTTTACATCCGGAAGTTTTCGCCTAAATAGACTCTTCTCACAGCATCGTTTTTAATAATTTCATCGGGTTTTCCTGAGGCCAGGACACTACCCTCACTAATAATGTAGGCATGATCGCAAATGCCCAGAGTTTCGCGCACATTATGGTCGGTAATTAAAACCCCAATTTGGCGATCGCGTAAGAAGCGAACAATCCTCTGAATTTCCCCAACGGCAATAGGGTCAACACCAGCGAATGGCTCATCTAGCAAAATAAATTTTGGTTGCGAAGCTAAGGCCCTGGCAATTTCTACACGTCGACGTTCACCACCAGAAAGTGATAAAGCGGGGCTATCTCTGAGATGGCTGATTTGAAGTTCGCCCAAAAGTTCATCCAAGCGAAGGGCGATTTCTATTTTGCTTAGAGGCTTGCCACCTTGTACCTGTAGCTCCAAAACGGCCTGAATATTTTCGGCAACATTAAGTTTTCTAAATACAGAAGCCTCTTGGGGGAGATATGACAAGCCCATGCGAGCACGTTCATGAATCGGTAAATGTGTGATGTCTTTTCCGTCAAGATTAATGTCACCACCATCAAGAGGTACCAAACCCACCATCATATAAAAGGAGGTGGTTTTGCCGGCACCGTTAGGGCCAAGCAATCCAACCACTTCACCGCACTTTACTTCAATCGAGACATCACGAACGACAGTCCGTGATCCATAACGTTTTTGGAGGTGGTGTGCGCAAAGTGTGGCAGGGCCATCATTGCTTGCTATATCCGCAGTCATTTTTCTAGTGTAGCTTTTCTTCTTGGTGAAAGGACGGCTCTCGCTAAGGGGAGGTCATCAGGTTTGGCGTTATCTGGTGGGGAGACACGATAATATTGCTTTACATCATCATATTCAATTTTCCAACCACGCAACTGATCCACCATTTGCATGTTCAGTAGCCGCTTTAAACTAGCATCGCCCGTTAAAGTAAGCCATTCAGTTTTAGCGTTATACGTCACCACGCTTGCGCGCCCTTGCATATACTCATCAGCAAGGCCTTCGCGTCGCTGTCTAAAGCTGGCAACTAAGTCAGGCGTTCCTTGAACATCTACATACTCATAACCTTCAGGATCAACTTTAATATTGCCTTTTGCTCCGGTAATGAGAATGCTGCCCTTGGTTAAAAGAACGTCACCGTCTAATTCATAAGCTTGCTGCACATCATTAACAGAGACTTTTTCAGCTTCAAGAATAATTGGCTTATCTTGATCAGCTTTTTCAGCGAAAGCCGATTTAACCCCATTAATTCCAAACGTTAGGATCAATATGAGAGCGATGCGCACGATGATGGGATAAGTCAAGGTCATTGTTGTGTGCCTTGCTGAACACGCTCAATACGGCCTCGTACTTGGCCCGACAAGACCATGCTTTGTTCTACGTTGTTAAAGGTTCCCCCATCCGTTGAATGGATGACTGACATTCCTTGCTCCAAAGTAATTGGCTTATCGGTTTCTATGACGTCGTCATTAATTAGAACTTTGAAATAAGAGGACCTGGCCAACATACGTGGCCTTGCAGGCTCCGCTGCGGAGGCGACCTGAGGAGGTCGAAAGATTTCTGCATTACCCATTAAATCCAAAATGGTGAGATCACCATCTAAGTGGCCCGTATCTGATTTGACTGTCACTGGAGATTTTTCAGGTGGGAACAAACGCATGCGCGGCGTTTGTATATCAATCGATGCATCATCATCGTAGTGGGTCACCTTGTTCCCAAGGACTCGATACTTTGTCTTGCCTAATTCATTTAAGGCTGAAAGGGCACCATTTACGATGGTGTAGTCGGGCTCATGTAGGCGTGCGCGCTCGATAGCAGATTTTTCAGAGGGTTCATTTTTCTTGACCAGCCAAAATGTGACTAGGGTTAAAGTACTCATGAGAATCAAGGGCATTAGGCGTAGTAAGGCACGCAATAAGCCGACCTTGATTTTTTGAGCATTCCATTCCATTTTTAAATACCTTATGCAAACACCTGTGCGAGCAATTCTTCATAGCGGTTTTGAGCTTTCAGAATCAGATCACATACTTCACGAACGGCACGATTTCCGCCAGTATTCTCAGTAATAAAGTGAGCGGTTTCTTTAACGGCTTCATGAGCCTGAGCAGGGCATACTTTAAAGCCTGCTGACCTCATCATTTTTAAATCGGGCCAATCATCACCCATTACCGCACAATCTGTCACACTTAAGCCTAACGATTTTAGAATCTCACCTAAAGCAAGAGCCTTATTTTCTACTCCCATATGAACCTGTGCAATACCAAGCTCTTGACAGCGAGCTAAAACCATTTTGGAAGTTCGCCCAGTAATGATGGCAGTAGGAATGCCTATTTGCTCAAGAAGTTTGATGCCAAAGCCATCCTGAATATCAAATGCCTTTAGAACTTCTTTGCCTTCAGCCCCGATAAATACTTGGCCATTAGTTAATACGCCATCAACATCTAGCACTAGAAGTTTAACTTTGCTAGCCCGCTCCCAAGCTTGGGGGTGCTGACTTAAAGGATTGGTATTGTGAGTATGAAAGGCGCTAGGCATAAGAGAAGTTCATTGAAATAACTAAGGGGAGGGGTAATCTTCTTAACGCGTTAAATTAAATAACTTTCGCCGCAAATAAGTCGTGCAGGTTAAGGGCGCCAAGCAACACACCATGAGGGTCTGTGACTACTAAATGGTTGATGCGGTGTTTTTCCATCATCTCAATAGCTTCTTCAGCCAGTAACTCTGGTGGAATAGTGCGTGGTGTGGAAGTAATGGACTCCTGTAGCGTCACGCCAGCGAGGTTGGTACTCTTTTCTAAAAGACGGCGTAAATCGCCGTCAGTAAAAATGCCAGCAACTTTCTGATCTTTATCCAAAGTCACAACCATACCCATGCGCTTGGCAGTCATTTCTAGCAGGGCATCGGGCAATGATGCTTCCAAAGAAATCTTTGGAGTGTCATGAATACTGCGCATCACTTCACTGACATGGGTGAGTTGCTTGCGGCCCAGTCGACCGCCGGGGTGTGATCGCTGAAAGTCTTCCGCATTGAATCCCCTAGCATCCAAAAGGGCAACCGCAAGCGCATCACCCATTGCAAGTGCAGCAGTGGTGCTGGTGGTGGGCGCCAGGTTTAACGGACAAGCCTCTTTCTCAACGCTAGTATCTAAGTGGGCATCAGCCAGCTTGGCAATAGAAGAGTTGGGCGCCCCCGTTAATGCAATCAGTTTGGCACCAGTTCGTTTGACTATCGGAACAATAGTGAGCAATTCCTCCGTTTCGCCGGAATTAGATAGAGCAACAAAGACGTCGTCACGGGTCACCATGCCTAAATCACCATGACTGGCTTCGGCGGGGTGGACAAAAAAAGCAGGGGAACCTGTTGAGGCAAAGGTTGCGGCGATCTTGCGTGCTATATGCCCCGATTTACCAATACCAGAGACCACAATTCGGCCTTTGCAGGAATGTAGTAGTTCTACGGCAAGCACGAGGGCATCAGCGTTGGCACCCTCTAGTCGATCGCGCATTGTGTGCAGTGCAGCAGCCTCAATAGTGAGGGTGTCACGCGCAAGCTTTAGGGTTCGGTCACGAGTCTTAGCTATCATGGGGTGAGTATATGCCGTCAGTCCTTCAGTTAACTCTCATCTTGCTGGCCTCTGGAGTGGCCGGGGTAGTTATTTTCCGCTATTTTGGGCTACCCCCTATTTTGGGCTACTTAGCCATTGGCGTCCTCATTGGCCCCAATGCCCTGGCCCTAGCCAATGATTCAGCCACCGTTAAATACCTCGCTGAATTCGGCGTAGTCTTTTTAATGTTCTCGATCGGTCTAGAATTTAACCTCCATAAGCTTCGAGCAATGCGCTCCACCGTATTTGGTTTGGGTGGTAGTCAAGTCGTTTTGACCATGTTTCTGGCCGTTCCTGCCAGCCTCTTGATGAACTGGATTTATCCCATTTCCTGGCAGGCCGCCATCGCCCTAGGCGGCGCCCTAGCTATGTCCTCAACTGCCATTGTTACCAAATTAATCTCGGATCGATCCGAACTGGAAACCGAGCATGGGCGCAACATCATCGGTATTTTGTTATTTCAGGACCTGGCAGTCGTTTTTTTATTAATTTTATTGCCATCTCTGGGTAAAAACCCGGGAGATCTATTTATTGCGCTGACTACAGCCTCCATCAAGATTACAGTTGCCTTGGTTCTGATTTTTGTGATTGGTCAGAGCTTAATGAGCCGCTGGTTTAGGCTGGTTGCTAAATTACGGTCCCAAGAGCTTTTTATGCTCAATCTTCTGTTGATTGTTTTGGGGATGGCGGGCCTGACTGAATATTTTGGCTTATCTTTGGCGCTCGGGGCATTTTTAGCGGGAATGTTGATCTCTGAAACACCCTATCGACATCAGGTGGCGGAGGATGTGAAGCCTTTCCGTGATGTTTTACTTGGGCTTTTCTTTATTACCGTGGGAATGTTGCTTGATTTTGATGTGATTTATCAGCAATGGGTGCTGGTTTTACTATTGCTAATTGGCCCATTGATATTTAAGTTCAGCTTGATTGCGCTGTTATCCCGTATCTTTGGTTCAAGTCCAGGTATCTCTATTCGAACTGGCCTATGTCTAGCGCAGGCTGGCGAATTCGGTTTTGTTTTACTTACACAAATTGATGGTCTTGATTTGATTGATCCTGCTTTAAGTCAAGCGGTGCTGGCAGCGATGCTGATCTCTATGTTTGGCGCACCATTTCTTATTCAATACAGCGATCGGATTGCCATGCGGTTTTCTAGCAATGAATGGCTGCTGCAATCCCTTGCGTTAACACGCGTTGCTGCAAAAAGTGTGCTCACCCAAAACCATGTTGTGATTTGTGGGTTCGGTCGCTCAGGTCAAAGTTTGGCACGTATGCTTGATCAAGAGAAAATTCCTTACATTGCTCTAGATATGGATCCTGATCGGGTTAAGGAAGCTGCGGCAGCTGGCGACAATGTAGCGTACGGCGATGCTAGTCGTGAGAACTATTTAGGGGCTGCTGGTTTAGCTAGGGCAAAGGCGGTAGTAATTACTTATGCAGATACTCCCGCTACTTTAAAGGTGTTGTATCAGGTGGAGCGCTTGCGGCCAGGCATCACTATTTTGGTACGCACTAAAGATGATGCAGACTTAGCAAAGTTACGCGCTGCTGGTGCTACGGAAGTTGTTCCTGAATTGATTGAGGGCAGTCTAATGATGGCCTCTCACGTACTGCTGATGATGGGCGTGCCGATGCGTAAAGTAGTGCGACGGATTTCAAGTGCACGTGAGGCGCGTTATAGCTTGTTGCGGGGCTATTTCCGCGGCTCAGCAGATGGAGACTTTGATTCCAATGAGTCTTGGAGGCTTCATTCAGTTACCTTATTGCCTGAGTCCACCAGCATTGGTAAAACACTGCTGGAACTTCATCTTGAGAATGAGGGTGTGAGTGTACAAGCGGTACGACGCAAGATTGGCGGTGCAGATTATGTAAAACTAGATGTCACATCAGAGTTGCGCTTGCAAGCCAATGATATTTTAGTGCTCTCAGGCAATTCAGAAGCGACCGATTTGGCCGAATCTAAATTGCTCTGATTGCATAAAGCGCTAATTAATTACTTTTTCTTTTTATTATCAGGTGTTGCTTTGCGAACAAGTAAAGGGGCCAGGTACTGACCGGTAAAACTAACTTCATTTTTGGCAACCTCTTCAGGCGTCCCAGTCGCAATAATGAGTCCGCCACCTGCCCCACCTTTGGGACCTAAATCAATAATCCAGTCAGCCGTCTTAATCACATCTAAGTTGTGCTCGATGATGACAATCGTATTGCCTTGTTTTTTGAGCGTCTCTAAAACCGTTAACAAAAGCTGAATGTCATGGAAATGCAATCCGGTAGTGGGCTCGTCCAAGATGTACAAGGTTCTGCCAGTGTCCCTCTTGGAGAGTTCTAAGGAGAGTTTGACACGTTGTGCTTCACCACCAGAGAGGGTGGTGGCACTTTGGCCGAGCTTGACATAACCTAGTCCAACATCTAAAAGTGTTTTAAGTTTGCGCTTCACAATCGGGACGGCTTCAAAGAATTCATGAGCCTGCTCAATGGTCATCGATAGTACTTCATGGATGTTCTTACCTTTGTAGCGAATATCCAAGGTTTCACGGTTGTAGCGCTTCCCATGGCAGACATCGCAAGGGACATAGACGTCTGGCAAGAAGTGCATTTCCACTTTCAGCACCCCATCGCCTTCACAGGCATCGCATCGACCCCCTTTAACGTTAAAAGAGAAACGCCCAGCTTCATAACCACGTTCACGTGCGGCAGGTACGCCGCAGAAAAGTTCTCTAATGGGTGTGAACAAGCCGGTATAGGTAGCTGGGTTAGAGCGGGGCGTTCTGCCAATGGGAGACTGATCCACGCTAATGACTTTATCGAAATTCTCAAGGCCTTTAATTGCATCATGTGCTGCAGGTTCAGCATTTGAGCCATAAATATGTTGTGCAACTGCGTGGTGTAACGTGTCGTTAATGAGTGTGGATTTTCCAGATCCAGAAACACCCGTTACACACGTGAGCAAGCCCACTGGAATCTGTGCATGAACGGATTGCAGATTGTTTCCTCGGGCGCCAATAATTTCAAGAAACTTATCATTTACTGGAATACGCTTCTCGGGTACAGCAATACATTTTCGACCAGAAAGATAGGCCCCAGTAAGTGAATTGGGGTTGGCTTCCACTTCCGCAGGGGTTCCCTGGGCAACAATTTCGCCGCCATGAACTCCTGCGCCGGGGCCGATATCAATGACATAGTCCGACGCGCGAATCATATCCTCATCATGCTCAACGACTAAAACGCTATTGCCTAAGTCACGTAAGTGTTTGAGGGTGCCAATCAAGCGATCGTTATCACGTTGATGCAGGCCAATAGAGGGTTCATCCAATACATACATTACCCCAGTCAAGCCTGAGCCAATCTGAGATGCTAGGCGAATACGCTGAGCCTCGCCACCTGAAAGGCTATCGGCACTGCGCTCTAGAGAGAGGTAATCTAAGCCCACATCGTTTAAGAAGCGTAAGCGTGAACCAATTTCTGTGACGATCTTGTCGGCAATTTCGCGTTTAGCGCCTTTGAGTGTAAGTACTTCAAAATATTCTTTAGCCTCTTTTAAAGGCAGGGCACTAATCTCATAAATAGCGCGGGATTGTTTTCCATCACCCACTTTGACAAAACGGGCTTCTTTGCGAAGGCGACTACCACAACATTCTGGGCAAGTTTGCACATTTTGATAGCGTGATAGTTCTTCACGAACGGTCGCTGAGTCGGTTTCGCGATAACGCCTCTCGAAGTTCGCAACAATTCCTTCAAAAGCGTGTTCACGAATACTATTTTTGCCACGCTCATTGATGTACTCAAAAGGAATGGTGATATCTCCAGAGCCTATCAATATCAGATCTTGCTGTTTTTTACTTAATGTCTCAAATGGTTTCTCAACATCAAAGCCACCATGCTTTGCGAGTGTTTGTAGTAGCTTGAAATAAAACTGGTTACGGCGATCCCAGCCTTTAATTGCGCCTGATGCGAGAGACAGGTCAGGGTGCGCAACGATACGCTTTGGATCAAAAAAGGATTGATGACCCAAGCCATCGCAGGATGGGCAGGCACCCATTGGATTATTAAAGGAGAAGAGGCGAGGCTCAAGTTCTTGTAATGAGTAGGAGCAGACGGGGCAGGAAAACTTGCTAGAGAAGATCATTTCTTTGCCAGTATCCATATTCACAATCATGGCCTTGCCATCAGCAAGACGCAGAGCAGTTTCAAAAGACTCGGCTACGCGCTGGGTAATATCTGGGCGAACTTTAATGCGGTCGACCACCACTTCAATGGAGTGCTTTTCGTTTTTCTTTAGCTCGGGTAATTGATCAACTTCAAAGATTTCTGCTTTAGCAGTATTGGTAGTGCCTCCACCCGAGCGGACGCGAAAGCGGACAAAGCCCTGAGCTTGAAGGTCTTGAAAGAGATCAACAAACTCACCCTTACGCTCACTGACCACTGGCGCCAGGATCATCAGTTTGGTATCTTCTGGCATCGACAAAACGGTATCCACCATTTGGGAGACGCTTTGTGCTTCTAATGGAAGATCATGATCTGGACAATGTGGAGTGCCAGCGCGTGCAAATAGCAAGCGGAGGTAATCATGAATTTCAGTCACTGTACCCACAGTAGATCGGGGGTTATGGCTGGTGGCTTTTTGCTCAATCGAAATTGCTGGGGATAAGCCTTCAATCACGTCGACATCCGGCTTTTCCATTAATTGCAAAAATTGACGTGCATAGGCAGAAAGAGATTCAACATAGCGACGTTGACCTTCGGCATAGAGTGTATCGAAAGCTAATGAACTCTTGCCTGAGCCAGATAAGCCAGTCAGAACCACCAATTTCTCTCTAGGGATGTCTAGATTGATGTTTTTGAGGTTGTGCGTGCGTGCACCGCGGATCTTAATTTCGTTATTCATGATTTTTTAGCGTAACTTGTTAATATAGCCCTTTCTCATGAATCCTTCCGAACTTCGCTCCACTCTAGCCTTAGCAGGCATCTTTGGCCTTCGTATGCTGGGCTTATTCCTTCTATTGCCCGTTTTTAGTATTCATGCTCGAGGCTTACCTGGTGGGGAGCATGCCTTGTGGGTTGGCTTGACCTTAGGAATCTTCAATATTGTCCAGGCCTTTTTCTATATTCCTCTGGGGCGTCTATCTGACCGAATTGGTCGAAAACCAGTGGTTTTATGGGGACTTTCTTTGTTTGTGGCCGGAGCCTTAATTTGCGCCGCTCGGGATGAGCTTCTCTGGATTGCCATTGGACGGGGTGTAATGGGTGCTGGCGCAGTCTCAGCCGCTATTTCAGCTTGGGTGGCAGACCTAACCCGTGAGCAAGTTCGGACTCGTGCCATGGCCCTAGTGGGGGGTAGTATCGCCCTGTCTTTCGCCTTATCTCTAGTAATTGCTGCTCCGATTTATCGCCTAATTAGCTTGAGCGGTATTTTTTTAGTCCTGGCAGTTCTCGGTGTTATTGCCATGTTTGTTACGTATTACATACTTCCTACATCTAAACCCGAGGCCAAGGTGCAGCAAGCCAGCTTAAAGGAGGTTTTTTTCCGCCTTGAGCTCATGCGCCTTAATGCGGGTGTGTTTGTCCTTCATGCCACTCAAGTAGCGATGTTCTTAGTCGTACCCCGTTTATTGGAGCAGGCAGGCCTCCCGCTTTCATCGCACTGGCAGGTCTATCTTCCAGTGGTGTTGCTTTCATTTGTTTTTATGGCTCCGGTGTTAATTTTTGGCGAAAAGAAGCAGCGCTTGCGATCTGTCTTGCTCGTAGCTATCGCGTTGCTTTTATTAGCAGAATTTGTGTTTACTAGGGCCACTTCAATTATGACGATTGCCCTCGCTTTGTTGATCTATTTTGTAGGATTTAACTTACTAGAGGCCTTACAACCATCACTGGTATCACGATTTGCCAAAGAATCCAAGGGCACCGCTCTAGGCGTTTACAACACCACCCAATCTATTGGCCTGTTTACAGGCGCTGTAATTGGGGGGTGGTTAATGGACAGCCAAGGGGATTTATCAGTCTTTGTTATGGGGGCCGCACTCCTTTTATGCTGGCTTATAATTGCCTGGTCAATGCACGAATTGCCTGCGAAGGTAGTAGATTCAAAGGATGTAGTAGCAAAGGCATAGCCGTAGCTTTACTTATTCCATATATTTTTAAGCTACAACTTAGATTTAATTCACATCATCATTTTCTTCGGGAGACAACATGGCTTCGGTAAATAAAGTCATCATCGTAGGTAACGTGGGGCGCGACCCAGAAACACGTTACATGCCAAGTGGCGACGCTGTAACCAACATTTCAGTAGCGACATCGGATCGTTACAAAGACAAACAATCTGGCGAAATGAAAGAAACCACAGAATGGCACCGTGTTGCGTTCTTTGGAAAACTTGCTGAGATTGCTGGTCAATATTTGAAAAAAGGTTCACAAGTCTACGTTGAAGGTCGCCTACGTACTCGCAAATGGACCGATGCTAGCGGTCAAGAAAAGTATTCTACTGAGATTGTTGCAGAAACGATGCAGATGCTTGGTGGTAAGCCGGTGGGTGGAAGTGGTGATGGTGGTGGTGAAAGCTATAGCCGCTCAAAGCCAGCCGAGCAATCTGC